>CALWTG010000010.1 GCA_944384385.1 uncultured Clostridia bacterium
AGTTTACTTTGTTTGCTCTTTGACAGTCATAACCGCAAATCAGCCTTCAAATACGATCGTTAGTTTAATCTTTTTAGCTTCGAGTATTATAACAATATTATTAATCTTTATCGTTTCGGACTTACAACTAGCAAAGCGAGTAAAAATATATGAATTTAAAGATATAAAAACAGATTTTTATAAAAGATTTGAAACTTATTGGAAGAAAAATTTTGATAAAGAAACATTAAATGAAGAATATAATGAAAATGAATTAATAGACTTTGGCGAATTTGAAATAAGTAATGGAGTTAAAATAAAAAATGCTTACTTTCTATTCATAGAAAATGCTAAGGAGAATTTAGAAATAATATTTATGAATGACTACGCTAAAATGTGGAATAAAAAAAATGATAACATTTTAAAATATAGTTATTCAAATTATGACAGCGTTGCACAATTATTAAATGATATAAAAACTAAAATGTAAAAAACTAGTCTACAAAACTAGTTTTTTATGTAGTATTTATATATAAAACCTTAGCGGTTATAATCATCTCTTTTTAATCGTCTAAATTATCAAATTGGAGTCATGTCCTTACTCGCCTTGTTGACAATTCGAAATTAAGTATAAAAAAGTTTGAAAATATAAAAAAGTATATTATACTTTCAAAAAGGTGGTAATATGTTTAATTATAGGCGGGCAACAATAGAAGACCTCGAAAAAATTTGGAACAAAGATATTCAAGAAAATTTAAATGATAAAAGATATTTAAAATGGAAAGATGAATTTATTGAAGCAAATAAAGCCGAAAATATAATTACTTTTGTAGTTTTACACAATGATGAACCTATTGGACAGGCTTCAATTGTGTTAAATAAAAATAATATAAGTGCCAAATGTAGAGATTTATTGTGTGATGGAAAAGAAAAAGCATATGTTTCTACTTTAAGAATTGAAAAGCATTTTGAAGGACAAGGACATATTTCAAAGCTTATGAAGATGATAGAAGATTTTGCAAAAAGCAAAAATATAAAATCTTTAACAATAGGCGCAGAAGCAAAAGAATCACGAAATTTGGCAATTTATTTACATTTCGGTTATATGATGTTTGTAACTAGTGAAGTTGATAATGGCGAACTTATATTGTTTTATAAAAAAGAAATTTAAAAAGGTTTCTTAATATTTTATGACACTCCAGCAATATAGCACTAGAAAAATTCTAATGCTATTTTTTAGTCATCCAAATTATTAAAAAGCGGACTATCAAAAAATTCTTTAAGTGTTATTCCCAAACCTTCGCATAAGTATTGAATTGTTGCAAGTTTTGGGTTTTGACTTCTGCCTGAAAAAATACTATTTACTGTTGATTGGATTACTCCAGACATTGTGCAAAGTTTATTTGGAGTAATGTTTCTTCCATTGCAAAATTCTAAAATTCTTTTACCTACTGCTTCATGTAATTTCATTATACCTATTCCCCTTAATTGTTAATATGTTCACAATAATTTTAGCAATACATAAAAAATAAGGTTGTGAATGCATGCATAAGTTGTGAATGTGTTGACAATTAAATGATAAGTATGTATAATGATAATTGTGAATGCATCGTTAACTAGTGCAAAAAATTAAAAGGAGGAAACTATAAAAATATGGAATTTTTAGCATTGGGAATTGCCCTATTGTTCACAGTTGTTGCTTATCTAATATTTCCAATTATTTATGTAAAAAAATTTGGCAAAGTATCTGAAAGTCAAGCCAAGAAACTTGCAGGTTGGAATTCTACAATTTGTTGTTTGATTTTTTTAGTTGTGGGTATTTGTATCGGACTATCTCCAGCTACAAATGGTACAATGCTTGCCCCTGCAGTTTTTTACTATTCTATAGCAAAATCGATTTTGATTGACAAATCTTTACCATATGAAAGCCAAATTGAGAATAAAAATAGCGATAATAAAATTTGTCCGAAATGCGGAAAGGAAATATCTAATGATAATAATAAATGCTCGAGTTGTGGTTTCGCATTAGAAAATACTGAAAATAATAAAATTAAAGTAGAATCTCTTAATGAAATAAATAAAAAAGCCGAAAACTCATCAAGTACTTACATAAATCCCGAAACAACAAAGACATCGTCATTATTGCAAAATTCTATAATAAAAATGCAAAAAATAACTGCCATCATATTTTTGTTATTGATTATCTTTTGTGTCTTATACCCGATCATTGCATGTCTAATAAGAAATAGTATTATACCTAGCCAAACTGAATATAAAACAAATAGATTAACAAGATTAGATTCAAACCAAACCATTTACTGTAATTCAGACGGTAATTATAATTATGTTTACATAAAACAAGACGGACAAATTGTTTTATATCGCTTTCAAAATTATTCAATGTATGATTCTAATGGTGAAAGAGTCGGATATGCAACAACTCAACAAATTAAAAATCAGTTTGCAGATGTTAAAATAGGAACTCCAAGTATATATTTCGTTACCCCTTTAACATTTTTCTTTGGGTTATCTTTCGGCGTGATACTATTTGGAACATTCATAGTATCATGTGTAATTGTTTACAAAAAAGCAAAAGAAGATTTGTTTAAACTTGACAAAACAGATAAATTTTTGATTGATTTAAAAAATCAATTAAAAAATGAAGATATATCGGTCACAACATATAAAAAAGAACGAAAATCATATTATTCGGAATATATTCTTAATAACAACAAATTCTTTAGTATATTTAAGATTTTATATTGAACTTACTTCTACTTAAAAATCAATATTGAAATGACAAAAAATAAGATACAGTTTAACAAAAAAACTAGTCTATCAAAACTAGTTTTTATTATACCAAAAACATTACCTTTAAAAACCATAATTTTTTTTGCGGTTCTCACGGCGGTTTGAGTGGTGGATCGCCAGGGGTTCGAACCCTGGACCCCCTGATAACAAGCTGAGGGGGAGCAAACCGCTTGCGAGTTTGTGACTACGAAGCGAAGTTATATTATATATAACGAGCCGAGAATGAGCAAACCGCTTGCGAGTTTGTGACTACGAAGCGAAGTTATATTATATATAACAAGCTGAGGGGGAGCAAACCGCTTGCGAGTTTGTGACTACGAAGCGAAGTTATATTTTTTAAATATTAAGAGTCCTGACTCTTAATCAGGTACAAAATAAAAAAAAATGGAGATATCTTCTCCATTTTTATTGTGGTGGATCGCCAGGGGTTCGAACCCTGGACCCCCTGATTAAGAGTCAGATGCTCTACCAACTGAGCTAGCGATCCAAAAACTATTATAGTATAATACAAACTTTTTTATTTTGCAACAAAAAATTTAAATTGATTTAAAAAAAGTCGCCCTATTTGGCGACTTTTTTTATTTTTTGTTATTATTTCTCACGCTTAAAGCACAAGAACCAATCAAGACAATACATATTTGGATCATTTGCTTCTACCCTTGCCTTAGCAACTCCACATGAACCTGCTGTTGGGACAATTACATCATCACCTGGTCTCCAATCTGCTGGTGTTGCTATGGCGTCTTTATCTGCCTTTTGAAGAGCAAGAACTATACGCTTTATTTCATCAAAATTACGCCCTGTTGAAATTGGATAATAAAGTATTGTCCTTATTATTCCTTTTGGATCAATAATAAACACTGCTCTAACAGCTTGTGTCGTTGATGAATTTGGTTGTATCATTCCATATTTTGTTGCTATCTCCATTTTGATATCTTCAATTAGTGGGAATTTAACTTCAATATGTTTTTTATCCTTCCATTCAAGCTCTTGAATTTTTCTCAGCCATGCAATATGTGAGTATATTGAATCAACGCTAAGGCCAACAAGTTCTGTGTTTATTGCCTTAAACTCGTCCATCATTGATGCAAATGTCATAAATTCCGTTGTGCAAACTAGTGTAAAGTCAGCAGGATGTGAAAATAATATCACCCACTTGCCTTTGTAGTCTGCTGGAAAATTGATTTCTCCCTGTGTTGTATTTGCCTTAAACTCTGGTGCATGGTCACCAATGAGTGGCATATGTGTTAATGTTTGTTCCATTTTATTTCTCCTTTTACACCAAGATACTACCAAAGCAACAAAATTAAGTCAAACAAAAAATGTGTCATATAGTTGTATTATATCTTCATATTATTTACCATAATTTATGCAACTAGGTTTTTCACTACCTTTACGAGTTGCAGAGCAAAATATAATTTTGTACACTAACTTTATATATATTTTGTCTAGATTATTTACTTTCATATTATAATAATTCATTAAAGAAAAATTTATATATTTTTATGTAGTGACCTGAGATTATTATTTAAATCTAAAATATTTTGTAAAATAATTTATAAAAAAGTTGACAACAATAAATTTTGTGCATATAATACTTTTGAACATTTGAAAAAATATTCAAATAACGCGAGGTTTAATTGAAAGACATTTTATCAAAAACAGATATTTTAAATGATGAAACTATGTACGAGCTTGCACAACTTTTCAAAATGTTTAGCGACCCTACTCGTGCAAAAATACTTGCATGCTTACACTTAAATGATATGTATGTTTCTGATCTTGCCGATAAAGTAAATATGTCTATCTCCGCTGTATCGCATCAGTTAAGAATACTTCGCTCCGCAAAACTTGTAAAAAGCACAAAACAAGGGAAAGAAGTGAAATACTCCCTTGCCGATGACCATGTAACTAAAATGATGGAGATGGGGCTCGGGCACATATTAGAAAATAAATAATGGCAAAATGCCTTTTTATTTAATTAACATTTGAATATTTGCTCAATGAAACAATTATGACAATTTTGAATATATTATTTAGTTGGAGGTAAAAATGAAGAGGATCATAAAACTTGAAGACCTTGATTGCGCCAGTTGTGCAAGCAAAATGGAAGACGCCGTCAGAAAAATTGACGGGGTCAACTATGTAAGTGTGAATTTCATTACTCAAACTATGACTTTACAAACTAGTGATGAAAATTTTGATGAAATAATTAAAAAAGTCGTGAAAAAATGCAAACATATTGAGCCAGAATGTACATTATATTTATAGGAAAAATATGAAAATCAATGTTTTAACAAAAAAAGAAAAGAAAAATCTTATTAGAATATTGGTAGCTCTTTCGCTATTTATTGTCATATTTGTTTGTGACAAAATTTTTGTGCTTGCCAATGTTTTTGAAAGTTCTTTTGGGTGGCTTTTCCCCTTTTTATTGTATCTATCTGTTTACCTAATTATAGGTTATGATATTATCTTTAAAGCTGTCCGAAATATATTGCATGGTCAAATTTTTGATGAGAACTTTCTGATGTGTATTGCTACGCTCGGGGCTTTTGCTCTTGCAATCATAAAAGGTGTACTCGGCGAAACCATAGAAGGTTTTGACGAAGCGTGTGCTGTTCTGCTATTTTATCAAGTTGGAGAATTTTTCCAAAGTTATGCTACAAATAAATCGAGAAAATCAATTTCAGAGCTTATGGATATAAGACCAGACTATGCAAATTTAAAAATTGGCAACACATTTAAAAAGATAGACCCAAGCGAAGTCAATATTGGAGATGTCATCGTTGTCAATCCTGGTGAGAAAATTCCACTTGATGGCATAATAATTAGTGGTAATTCCACGCTTGACACAAAAGCACTTACAGGAGAATCAATGCCTCGTGAAGTTGGTATAAATTCAGAAGTTTTAAGCGGGTGTATAAATTTGACATCACAAATTGAAATAAAAACCACAAAAAAGTTTTATGACAGCACTGTTAGTAAGATTTTGGAACTTGTGGAAAATGCTTCTTCTCAAAAGTCAAAGGCAGAAAACTTTATCACTAAATTCGCAAAATACTACACCCCTATTGTGGTTGTAATTGCGCTTGTTTTGGCGATTGTTCCTTCACTTATCACCTCGAATTGGATGACTTGGATATATCGCTCTTTAAGCTTCTTAGTTGTTTCATGCCCTTGCGCACTCGTAATTTCAATTCCCCTTTCGTTTTTTGCAGGACTTGGCCTTGCATCGAGATATGGAATACTCGTTAAAGGTTCTAACTATCTTGAAAAATTAAGCAAAGCAAATATATTCGTATTTGATAAGACTGGCACTTTGACAAAAGGCAATTTTGAGATAAATTCAATATATCCAAAAGAAAATTACGAAAAAGTACTACATTTAGCAAGTATTGCTGAAAGTGGCTCAAGTCACCCTATTGCTAAATGTATTTTACAAAAATACAATAAAGCAGTGCAAAATAATGGATATTCCTTAACAAATATTGCCGGGCAAGGAGTCATCGCTCAAAAAGACGACGAAAAAATTTTGTGTGGTAATGAAAAGCTTATGCAAAATAATGGAATTAAATACACTAAATGTACTAACGCTGGCACTGTCGTTTATGTCGCCCAAAACGAAGAGTTTGTTGGATATATTCAAATTTCTGACCAAATAAAACAAGAAACAAAGGAAGTTTTGAGTGGTTTAAAATCAGAAAACATAAAAACAATAATGCTAACGGGAGATAATGAAGATGTTGCAAAAGATGTTGCAGAAAAAATTCAAATTGATGAATATAAATCTTCACTATTGCCACAAAACAAAGTCGAAGAAATTGAAAATATTATGTCATCTAAAAAGCCAAGCGATGTAGTATGCTTTGTTGGTGATGGAATAAATGACGCACCATCGCTTATGCGAAGCGATATTGGTATTGCAATGGGAAGCGTTGCAAGCGACGCAACTATTGAGGCGTCAGATGTTGCGCTTATGAAAGACAATCTTAAAGGTATTATCTTTGCAAAAAAGATAGCAAACAAAACGCTCCGTATTGTCAAACAAAACATTGCATTTTCAATAGCAGTTAAAATAGCAATACTTATTCTTTCTGCACTTGGAATCACAAGCATGTGGTTTGCTGTGTTTGGCGATGTTGGTGTGGCTATAATTGCAATACTAAACGCAATGCGTGTAAATAAATGACTGTCTGTTCTGACATAGCAGAAACAAAGTATCACGCCGTTTTTCGACAGTCTGAAAGAGGCTGTCAATAATGACAGCCTCCTCTTTTTTAATATCTTCCATTTATTCCATATTTTAATATAACTTCAATATATTCTTGTTTTTTCCAATATTTATTGGCGTTCACTTTAAACTTTTCTTTGTCTAGTTGGCTAACATCATCTCCAACTACATATAAATTTGAAATATTGAAACTGAATATATCTTTTGTGAACATTCCGCCCAAATTTGAAACAAATAATGAATTTTCTATATCGTCACTGAATACAGAATATCCTTGATAAAGGTTTTTGTTAGATGCAAGACCATACAAATCACAAATTGTCGGTAAAATATCGTAAGTGTTACAATATGTATTTTCAACTTCGTCGAAGTTGTCACCATAGAGCTTAAAAAGCTTTGGACTATATAAAAACATTGGAATATTATTTACATATGTATTTGAAAACTCTGATTTTTCAACTCCTTTGATTCTATAACAAAGATTTGAATAATAAGAGTTATGGTCAGCAAACAATAAAACTGATGTATTGTCCGTAAGTCCCCTCTCGTCAATTTCGTTTAAGATGTTTGCAACAGTATTATCAAGGTCTATCATTGCTGACTTATAATGTCTGAAAAGTTCTAGTGTTTCATCATCAGTTGGGAAAATAAAGTCTGTATTTTCAACAAACCAAGTTTTAAACTTTTCAAAATTGTCATCATATTCTTGATAGCAATCTCCTAAATATCTCTGTTCATAATCATATGGCCCGTGCGTTGTAATGGTTGCGTAATATGTTAAAAACTGGCTGTCAGTAGGCAAAAATTCGTCCATTAAATTTGATGTAAATTCCACATCTTCTATCCAGTGGTAAAAACCACCAAATTCTTGTTCTCCTGTGTATGAATCAGCAAAGTATAAATTATCAAAGCCTACACCATTTACACCATGCGTGTCATTACGGCTATAAAAGGTCTTATCATTAGCATGAAAATATGAAGTTGTTACATTCTCATCACCACTTGCAGATTTAAATAAGTTTGGAAGCGAATAAGAAAAATCATATCCGCTATTAACAGCTGTTTTTAGCATGTAATTTTTTGACACAAAGCCAAGAAGTGTTAGTGCTTCACTAATATTTGTCCTATTTCTTCCATAAAACTGTTTAAATACTATTGTATCCTCTCCACCTGCAAGCCTGTAAAGCGTTGGTGTATTGTATGGGTCGATAGCAAACCAATCAAGGCTTTCACACAAAATCACCACTAGATTGTCACCATAAAGTGGAGCAAGATTGTTAGATGCTACATGACCATCATCTATGAAGTTTTGATATGTTGAAACATCACCTATATCGTCTGGGAAAATGTAGCTAAGAAAACTTTTAACATAAAAACCGTAATGTCCAAACTTTTTAAAGGCATCTAACTTAAATTGAAAATGATCATAAAGGTACTCATCACTTGTTTCAATTTCATTGTCGGCGGACACAGCGGTTTCAAGCGAAGACCTTTCTAATGAATAAAGCGTAATGCCTACGGTTTCAAACAATAAAAATGACGCTAAAATAAAAGCAGTTTTTGAAAATTTTTTATATTTGAATACAATTTTGCATCTTTTTTGTAATAGAACTGTTAAAGTAATCATAGAAGCAAACAAAAGCACATTTATTAAAACGCCAATCCAGTCAATTAAATTAACAGTCAAGGCACTAGTTGCTTCGGCACCTAAAAATAATGAATCAAATGAAAGGACATCGCCAAAAATTGCATAAAGCGTTGAATTGACAACATTTATAATGAATTGCATTGAAAGAAGAAAGTAATAAACAACATTCATAGCAACTTTATTGGTGACAATATATATGATTCCTGCAAAAATAATCATTATGCCAATATCAAACAAAAAATATGTTGGCACAACCATCAAATTGCCATTTGAATCAGTAAATCCTAAATACAAGAAATTTGCAATTTCAAAAATAATTGCAAAGGCAATAAAAAGGAGTGGCAAAAACACCCTGTAACCATCTATTTCTTTCACCTTACTTATTTTCATCATAGCGCTATTTTAGCATAAATACTATAACATTTCAATAATTATTACTTTTTTTATTAAATATTTCATCAAAACTTTTGAACCAAACTTCTTTTGAAAAAGAAACATTTGCTGGACTTGTTGAAGGGAGATATGTAAAATCTATATTAGGAAAATATTTTTGAGCTAGCTTTTGACTTGTCTTGCCGTTGCAAAAAATTTTTTTAATATTATCATTTGATTTTATAAAAGCTTCAATATCATTAACTTCAAAATTTTGTTTTTGAAGGTTTTGGTCACTTGAACCTTTAAGGTTTGTTGTTTTTACAACATCCCAAAGTGCAATTTTGTGCTTTAAAAGAAATTGTTTTTTATTATCGATTTCATCTTCTATTTTTTCATTAAAATACTGTGAAAGGATTTTCCAAAACCTGTTATTTTTATTTCCATAATAAAACTTTTGTTTTAAACTCTTTTCACTAGGGAAACTTCCCAAAATCAACACGACACTATTTTTATTAAAAACAGGCTCAAAACATAATTTATCCATAAGAACTCCACATAATTATAAACAATTCAAATAATTATGTAAATTAAATAAAAAAAACACCACTATTCGTGATGTCTTTACTTCTGGTGCGCCCAGAGGAGCTCGAATCCCCAACCTTTGGTTCCGTAGACCAACGCTCTATCCAATTGCGCTATGGGCGCATATAATGTAATAAATAAGTTTTAGTTCGCACTCACAATAACCAAAAGTTGTTTATGAGAAATTCCTTTGACTTTTTGGGGCAAACCTTTAAACTCACAACTAGTATGATATCATAAACATTATGAATTTGTCAATTACTTTTATATTTTTGGCAAATTATGTTTTTCTAGATATTTGATTATTTCAGAAAAAATATCTTCTTCATCTTTTTTTTGAAGTTTTGTTTTGTCCATATAAATAAAATACTTATATGCTTCTTTTACACCTTTTTCTGATATTTTTTTTATAAATGGATCTTTTTTAACTTTATCATTGGCGTTTTCGAGTTTTAGATATTTTTGTTCATCATAAATTTTTGCCTGAATATCACATTCAAGTTTATCAACTTTGTATGCAAATTTTGCCTCATCAGTAGATTGCTCGTCAAAATTTTTAATTAGCGTTACAAAAACTTCTTCTGCCATCATTCCTGAAAAAATTTGTTTAACTGCGTCTTCGCCTTTTGCTTTTTTTGTTTTATATTCCGCATCAAATGGAGTCAAATCTCCGATTATTATTTCCTCAGTTTCATGAACAGCCAAGGTCATCAAAACCTCCGCCAAGTTCACAGTTGGAAGTGTTTCCGACCAAATTGCAATAGCAAGCATACAAGTTCCATAAACATGCTCCGCAACACTTTCAAGGCGTGGTTTTTTGACATTCCAATACTTCCACCCTGTTCTTATGGTATCTTTTAATTTATTTGTAAGCAAATAATATCTTAAAATTTTTTCAACTTTATCCATATTTTATCCTTATGGTTATTTTATTTGAACACAGAACTTTTGTCAATTTTTTTGAGACATCTGTACATTGTGTTCAATAGGTTTCCATTCAACATTTTTTTTGAACATTGATTGAATGTAAATAGGTATATATAGTGCCATATAAATCGGAAATAGTAAACAACACGAAACTTTATGCCAAAATGTTATGTTTATATGCTTACGCTCTGCTAAGAACATAACAAAAGCATATGCGACGAAGAACAGATAAATAACAAGAGTTGAAATAGCACAAGCAACATATACCGAAGTGCATTCAGGTTGTTTTAATATTGAGCCAACTATTGCCAAAACAAGCGTAAATGCTGTATACAAAAATGAAGTTGCAAGTAATGAGACAACAGGCAAAATACTCATAATGTATTCAAATTTACATAATCTATTTGTTTTATCAAGCAAGAAGCTTTTAACAAGCTTTTTCTTGTATTTTTTAGTTACATTTGAATAGCCTTTTACCCATCTTAACCTTTGGTTCCATGAAACCTTTAATTTTGTTGGTTGTTCGTCATAAAATTCTGCATACTCATTGTATGTTGCCTTCACATTATTTATTGTTGCATAAAGCGAAAGTTCATAGTCTTCTGTGAGTTCAAAAAATTTCCATCCACCAAGTTTTTCCAAAATTTTGCTTGAAACATAAAAGCCTGTCCCACTTATGATAACATTTTTTGTGAAACGTGAACGGCATTTGTTTTGGAATGTGTTTATCATTGAAAAAGTCAGTGCACTTGCACTTGCAATCCAGCCATCATTCCAATTTTTGCTGTTGCGATATCCAAGTGCAATTTCATAGCCTTCATCAAAAGTCTTATTCATTTCTTTGATGTAATTTTTATCAAGAATGTTGTCGGCGTCAAAAATAAAGAAAGCATCAAACTTTTCACCTGTTTCAAATATGTGAGTAACCACCTCGTCTAGCGCATACCCTTTGCCTTTTCTTTCAAGATGTTTCCTTACAAAAATTTCGGTGTTTTTATATCTCTTTGCTATTTCGCAAGTTGGGTCATCTTCACTTTCAACAATCACAAATGTCTTGATTAAATCTTTGTCATAATTTTGCTCTTCAATCGAAACAAGAAGCCCTTCAATAACCTTACTTTCATTTCTGGCTGGTATCAATATGGCAAATTTGTGGTTTGTCTTTGCCTCTTTGAATTTTTTTGCTGGAAATAAGCCAACAATATGATAAATAATCTTTTGAATAAGAAGCACAAAAGATATCGCAAGGAGTATATAAAATACAATATTTCCTATATGAAAAATTTGATGATACATTTTTATTCCTTTTAGTATGGTTCAAACTCAACAGTTTCAACATTTGCCGTAGCAAGTCTAAGCGCTTTGATTTTATCAAGTTTCATCATACGCCTATCAAGATAAAAAGCATCAATGCCTTCCCACAAAAACACCCAAGCAAACAAATCAATTACATAAGTGATTGCAATGTGCCATTTGGCATTTGTCAAAATATAAGTAGTTGCGAAAATAATGCCCAAAATAAGAAACCAAAGCGAAAAAACTGTTGTTCTGTGTATGCGCTGGTCACTAGCATAAATTGAACTTTGATAGTTTTCTTTTAGTGCTGCTTGAATTTCTTTTCTTTTTTCATCATTTGCATTTTTTACGTGAAATTTGATTGTCAAGTCATATTCAAGCGGAATTACGCTTGCCTTTTGATTTAAGTACTCCACAAGTGAAGATGACAATGTGTCGCCACCTTTGTAGCAAAATGGAGAAAAAATGTCGTCGTAATTTTCTGCGCCGACATTTATGATAGCACGACCATTTTCGTCACAAACAAAGCCGTCACCATCTTCAATTTCTTTTAATTTATTTTTTAATTTTTTTAATCTCGACGTGTTAGCCACAAAATTGCTCCTAAATTGTTTTTTAAAATTATACCACATAAAAGAGCAATTTACAACAATAAATTATTGCTTATCAGTGTCATCAAGATTTTTCTCGCTATCACTTTCAGACTTATTATCGGATTTTTGCTCTGAGTTGCCTTCCCCATTGTATTCACTTTGATTTTCATCTTTATTGTCAGATTTTTGTTCATCTTTCTCTACAACGGTTGCAGGAGTATAAACTGTTTGCGTGCTAGTACTTTGTGAGCTTATTTTAGAATCAAGTACTTGGTTGCGTTTTTCTGTTTGTATGATACTATAAATTACAAAGCCCATACCAATAAGCGCAAATAAAACTGCCAACAAAAAGTCTGACAAAAAAGCACCAACAAGTTCACCTTCTGAAAATATAAAGTTTATTGCTTCACCGAGAGATATGATTATGTTTTCACTTGCCAAAACCATACTCATAATAATAATTCCGTCAGCAATAAGTACTGTTAAAAATATTTCTATAATTGCAACGCCAACTATGTAAACATATAACCATTTTGATTTTGTTTTATAAAATTTTTGAAAAGTGTAATACATTGCAAGTGAAATAACAATTCCGCTAATAGATGCAACAAAGCCAACGGACATCAAAAGCCCTAAAAGTAAACACCCCGCAAGTCCAGCAAGAGCAGACAAAAGTCCCGCAACTATTAAATTTTTAACATTTTTTTGTTTTTTCTCTGCACTAACAACTTTTTCTTCATTTTGTTCCATTTTGATTTTCCTTTATAATTTCGTTTATAAAAATATTTATTTCAATTTAATTTATCAAATAATAGTAAAAAATATGATTAAAATTTTTTACCGAGGTCTGCTATCACATTTTTGTATACTTCAAAAATTTCAACTGGATTTTTATCACTCCCTGTTTTTAACCATTCATACAAAAGCCCGTAAATTCCACCCGTTGTGAATGAGACATAACAATCAAAATATTTCTTTGACCATTTTTTAGCATTTTTGTTTCGGTGCAAAACAATATCTTTGACCACTTCATTTATGGTATTTGTTATGTTTGAAAGCATGTTATTTTTATAGGCAAGCACGAACATTTCTGCATTGTCCAAGACAAATTTGAAACTTGTGACAAGCGTATTGCCGTTGCCACTCATCTCATCTTCTATCTTATCTACATAGCGCTTGACTGTATTTGAAAACATCATATCAAGTATTTCAGATTTGTTATCAAAATACCTGTATATTGTACGTCTTGATACTCCCGCCTTTTGTGCAATGCTCTCCATAGTTATTTTTTCATAAGGCGTATTTTTCATAAGAAGCAGTAGTGAGTCTGTAATGTATTGTTCAATTTCATCTATTTTCATAATTTCTCCCGAAAGTTATTGTAACAAAAATTAGATAATTAAGTCAAAAAAATGTCACAATATAAATATTTTTGTTTCAAACATCATAAACTTTTTTATTATAACCATATTGTGTTTGCTTTTTTTTAAGTTTTAGTATAATCTATCATAGTAAGAAATATATTTTTCTTATATTTATTAGGAGATTTTATGATTAGACTTATTGTTGATTCCACTTTTGGAATTTCACAAAAATATGCAAAAGAAAATAATATTGAAGTTGTCAACCTTAAAATGATTTTAGGCGATGAAATATATGAAGAAGGCTTTGAAGACACATGGGGAGCTTTTTATGAAAAGATGAAAACATCAAAATTGTTTCCAACAACATCTCAGCCTTCCCCTCAAGATTTTATGAACGCAATAAACAAAGTTTTGAGCGAAGACGAAAATGCAGAGATTTTGATTCTCACAATTTCAAGTGCACTTAGTGGAACAATCAATTCAGCAACAATTGCAGCAAATTCTTTTGAAAACAAACGCATTGTCGCCCACGATTCAAGACAAGCTGCAACATGCGGAAGAATGCTAACCGAAGAAGTTGTTAAACACATTAAAAATGGAATTTCATTTGATGACCTTTTGGCACTTTTACCAAAAATAGAAAGTTCACTCGCTATCCAGTTTGTTCCCGACACAATGGACGCTTTAAAGCGTGGAGGAAGAATTGGCACACTTGGGGCAACGCTTGCAAACATTTTGAAAATTAAACCACTTTTCAAATTTTCGGATGGAAAACTTACAATTCAGAAAAAAGTATTGGGACTAACAAAGGCAATAACAGATGCAATTTCACTTTTGCCAAAAAAATTGAAAAAATTGTATGTGTGCTATATTTATGACAAAGTCAATGTACCAAAAATTACAGAAAAATTAAAACAAATGTTAGGACTTGAAAATGTTGAAGAAGTTGGCCTTGAACCTGTGTTTGGTGTTCATGTTGGAATAGGCGCTATTGGTCTTGCAAGTCTTGCTGAGTATTAAGATATTATTGATAGAAAAAATCTCACCCATTGGTGAGATTTTTATTTATAAAATACAAAATTTTAATAAAAGCGAATAAAAACACAAAATTGCGTAGCGAAGACGAGGCTCGCTATGTCGCCAAATAGATAAAAGTTAAAAATGCAAAAAATAAGCCCGAGAACGAGGCTCGCAAAATGCTCCAAAGCAGGAGTTTAGTTACCTAAATGACTGTTTTGGAGCGTTTTGCAGTAAACAAAGTTATCGGGTTTATTTTTTGTATTTTTTAAACTTGAGTGCCAGACCTATACAACTCCGCATAAAATCCATTTTTTGCTAAAAGTTGTTCATGTGTTCCCTGCTCAACTATGTTACCATCACGCATAACAAGTATTTGGTCTGCATTTTGAATTGTTGATAGACGGTGTGCAATCACAAAACTTGTTCTGCCTTCTGTGAGTTTATCCATTGCCTTTTGAATTTGAACTTCGGTTCTTGTATCAACGCTTGATGTCGCTTCGTCCAAAATAAGCATTGGCGCATTGTTTACCATTGCTCTTGCTATGGTCAAAAGTTGGCGTTGACCTTGACTTATGTTTGCCGTCTCGTCAAGCATCATATCATATCCGCCTGGAAGTGAACGTATAAAGTGGTCAATGTGAGCAAAACTGCACGCTTTTTCAATCTCTTCATTGGTTTTGCCTTTTGAACCATATGCGATATTTTCACGAATTGTGCCGTCAAATATCCATGTATCTTGAAGAACCATACCAAATAGTGCACGAACATCTTCACGTTTCATATCGTAAATTGAAACACCGTCAATTGTTATGTCGCCACTATTTATATCATAAAAGCGCATAAGCAAATTTACCATTGTTGTTTTGCCCGCTCCTGTTGGCCCAACTATTGCGACTTTTTGCCCTGGCAAAATTTTTGCACTGAAATTATGAATAATCTCCTTGCCTTCTTCATATCCAAAGCATACATTTTTAAATTCAACAAGACCTTTAACATCTTTTATGACTGCCGTCTTGCCATTTTCTTCTGCTTGCTCTGGTTCGTCCAAAAATTCGAAGACCCTTTCACTTGCCGCAACTGCTCCTTGAACAGAACCACTAATTTGTGCAAGTGAACCTATTTGCTGATTAAATATACGCATATACTCAACAAAAGCGACAATTGTGATTGCAAATATAGGATTTTTTATTGAGATTATACCACCAACAACGCAGACAAGCACATACACAAGATTTGTAATGAAGTTCATAACAGGATATAATATTCCTGAGAAAAACTGTGATTTGAAACCTGATGTGTAAAGCACTTTGTTGACTTTTTCAAAATCTCCCTGTGCCTTCTCTTCTGCGTTGAATGTTTTAACAATGTTGTGTGCTGAGTAGTTTTCTTCAATTATACCATTGATTTCACCAAGTGAATTTTGTTGCTTAACAAAATATTTTTGTGAAAATTTAACTATCAAAAACACAATAATTATACTCACCGGCGTTGATGCAAGAGTGATTAGCGTCAGTTGCCATGAGTTTACGAACATCATAACAAGTGCCCCAACAACCATTGTGACACAAGTGACAATACTAGATAAATTTGAGTTAAGTGCCTGACCTATTGTGTCAACATCGTTTGTTACACGACTCAAAATATCTCCATATGTCTGGTTGTCAAAATATTTTAAAGGCAATTTATTTATCTTTTCAGAGATTTGTGTACGCATATCTTTTGTGACTTTGGCACTTATTTTTGCCATTATCAAGCCTTGTATATATGAAAACAAAGCACTTAAAACGCACATACAAATTAGCCATATAGCAACAGTCATAACACGCTGTAAGTCTATGCTGATATGAAGCTCAACTGCCGTGAATATCTCTTCACTAATAAGCTTCATTACATTTGGTAGTGCAAGCGAAAGCACAGTTCCCAATATTGCAAACAAAAGTCCAAATATTATTGAAACATATTGAGGTCTTAGCGATACTGTAAGCCTTTTGAAACTTTTTTGGAAGTCTTTTGCTCTGTCTGCTGACTTTTTATTTGGTCCCATCTACTGCCTCCTTTCCAAGTTGTGACTGGGCAATCTCACGATAAACTTCACATGTCTTCATAAGCTCGTCATGAGTGCCAACTCCGACCATTTTACCCTCGTTCAAAACGATGATTTTGTCGGCATTCAAAATTGTACCCACACGCTGTGCAACTATGATTTTTGTTGCGTCCTTTGTGTGCTTTTTGAGCGCAGAGCGAAGCATTTTATCGGTTTTGTAATCAAGAGCTGAGAAACTGTCATCGAAAATGTATATTTCTGGCTGTTTAACAATAGCTCTCGCGATTGACAATCTTTGTCTTTGACCGCCTGATACATTTGTTCCGCCCTGTGCTATCTCGTGGTCAAGACCTCCATCAAGCTTCTTGACGAAGTTTGATTGACTTATTTTTAATGCCTCAACAAGCTTTTCTTCGCTTGCATTTTCATCGCCATAACAAAGGTTTGACCTTATTGTACCACTAAATAAATAACCTTTTTGAGGAACATAACCTATTTTGTCATTTAAGTCACTGAGTTTATAATCTTTTACGTCCACGCCATCAACTAAAATCTCTCCGCTAGTCGCATCAAAAAATCTTGGAATTAAGTTGATAAGCGTACTCTTTCCGCTTCCCGTTGAACCAATAAAAGCTATTGTTTCACCTTTATTTACTTTGAAAGATATGTCTTCAAGAACATACTCCTCAGCATCTGGATATTTGAAGAAAACATTTTTGAACTCAACGCTTCCTTTCTCTTTTCCTTCTGCTCCAACTCCATCGTGAATTTTTGTCTTTGTTGAAAGCACTTCATTTATTCTTCGAGCAGAAACAACACCACGAGGCACCATGACAAACATCATTGATATAAACATAAAACTCATAAGTATATTCATGGCATAAGATACAAATGTTACCATTGTTGAGTATTCAAGTGAGCCCCCATTAATGAGATAAGCACCCAAAACATATATTGCAACACTGAGTCCATTCATAATTATGTTCATTCCTGGGGACAACAAAGCCATAAGTCTGTTGACAAAAAGGTTTGTCTTTGTTAAGTCTTCGTTAACAACTTCAAATTTTTGTTCTTGCTCTTTTTCGGCATTATAGGCCCTAACAACTCTAATCCCAGTCAAATTTTCACGCGTGACGTTGTTTATTTTATCTGTCTTTTTTTGAATACTTGTAAATTTTGGTACAGCAAAAATAAACAGCACTATAATCAAAACGAGTAACAAAACCACTGATACCACAGTCGCCCATGTTAGCTCCTTACTACTACCAACAATTTTTGCTATTGAAAAACCGGCCATGATTGGTGCCATTATTGCCATACGAAGCGTCATAAACACCGTTTGTTCAACTTGTCGAATATCATTTGTTGAACGCGTAATTAAACTTGCCGTTGAAAACTTATTCATCTCCTCCATTG
The DNA here is from genome assembly GCA_944384385.1 of uncultured Clostridia bacterium. Taxonomy (GTDB): domain Bacteria; phylum Bacillota; class Clostridia; order Christensenellales; family UBA1242; genus UBA5893. The sequence goes on from CALWTG010000010.1 coordinate 18,287, forward strand.
AAAATGAATTTACTTTTTCAAACACTTTGCTTCTAAGTGTTCTTGAAAAACTTGTGGAAATTTTTGATGCCAAAAAAGCAACAACGATAACACAAGCACAAATTCCAACAGCCATCAAAATCATCTTTATGCCAAGATCCCAAAGCATTTCACTTGTAAGTGTAGCACCTTCTGCGTGCGCCTGAATAAGTGCAACAATCTTGCCCATTGATTCAATAAGCTCCATATTTAGCCAAACTTGACCAACTACAAAAGCCACCACAATCAGTGACAATAAATAATCATACCATTTTAAATATTTTAATAATTTTAGCAAAATTTTTTCTCCTTAAAGTGTCTTTATGACACAGTGTCAATGAATATTATATGAACCAGCTTTATCTTTGTCAACAACTTTTTAAAACTTTTTTTTTAATAAATATTATAACTTTTGTGTCACAAAATATTGCAAAAACATATGATTAAAATATGGAATATAAGATTTGTGTTTATGCAATTGCAAAAAATGAAATTAAGTTTGTTGATAGATTTTTTGAATCTGTAAAAGAAGCCGACTATGTGTGCGTTCTCGACACTGGAAGCAGTGACGGAACTTTTGAAAAGTTTAAACAACTTGGCGTAATTACACAGCAAAAAAAATATAAGAATTTTAGATTTGATGTAGCACGAAATGACAGTATGAAGCTCATACCAAACGACACAGATATTTGTGTTTGCGTTGATATTGATGAATATTTTGAAAGTGGTTGGAGCAACCTTTTAAGACAAAATTGGCGCGATGATGTCGGTAGAGTAAGATATCGCTACACTTGGAACTTTAACCCTGACGGAAGTGAAGGCATTGTTTTTATGGCCGACAAAATTCACAAAAATGGAGCGTATAGATGGAAATATCCTGTCCATGAAATTTTGGTCCCAACAAATAATCAAAATTTACAATATCTTGACCTAAAAAACATCAGACTTTATCACAAAGCAGATGACACGAAATCAAGGTCAAATTATTTACCACTACTAAAAATGTCAGTAAAGGAAAACCCTTTTGATGATAGAAATGTTCACTATCTTGGCAGAGAACTTATGTTTCATGGTGAGTATAAGCAAGCTATTGAAATGCTGAAATATCATCTCTCCTTGCCTACTGCAACATGGATTGATGAAAGATGTGCGAGTATGAGATACATAGCAAAGTGCTATGACCATTTGGGCGACATACAAAATGAAGAATACTATCTTAAACTTGCAATTTTAGAAGCACCTCACACTCGTGAACCTTATTTGGAGCTTGCAATACTTTATTATAAACAACAAAAATATCTAGACTGTGCCGTCACACTTGAAAATATGTTTAAAATAAAAGAGAGATATTTAAATTATATCTCTTCGCCAGAATGTTGGAGTGCTATGCCTTATGATTATCTATCTATGTGCTATTATTACCTTGGCGAGTATAAAAAATCTGCAAAAGCACTAACAGAGGCAATAACGCTTAGTGATGAAAAAAGATTAAAAGACAATTTGAAGTGTATTTTGGATAAATATTCCCAACCCCAAAAATTTACTCTTCCAGAATTTGTTCTTCACTAATTTTGTCATTATTTTTACAAGTATAATAATTTTTAATTATTGCAGTCATAAGCATTATAATATGAAAAGCATATCGAAGTGAAGTTGTGTAAACTTGATTCATAAGAGAATAATAAATCAACATTATATTTGGAAAAATCATAATTTTTTTCATTGTTTGCATATTGCTAAATAAAATTGAAAAAGTAAATATAATAGGCGTTATCATAGGAATAATATCAAGATAATCATTATAAAAAATTATTCCGACAGTTAAATAAATTGGTGCATATATCAAAATTATCCACCACTTTGGTTTTTTGTCATATCTCGCAAGAAAATAAAACAATGTACTTCTTGTTATGCTTATAAATGTATTTATTCCCGCAGTAAATGCACCTACTACCGCAAATGATAGCCCACTAAAAATGTTTGAAACAATAGATAAAAGAAAAAAGGTTTTTCGATTATTTACAAAATACGACCATACGCCGGCAATAAGAGTAATTCCACCAAAAATTTGTGATAAAATAAATCCCATACATTTTCAGTCTATACTATTTTTAATATAATTTCAATAGTTTTTTAATAACTTAAAATATTCACTCACCATCTTTTGGTTGATATTTAGTTTCATATCCCTCGTTAACTTTTGGTCTTAATGCATTTGGATATGCCATATCTGTTTTTATATCATTCACAATTTGTTGAATTTGGTTCATAACCGCATATGGCTTATCTATATCCATTATTGCAGTTGCGCTTAGTTTACTTTTTATGTATATGTCACCAACTTTAAACATATTGTCAATAATACCAACTTTGACATTTACACTTTCAACTTCGGAATAATAAATGTTTTTGACATCAACAATAAGTCCACTTTTGACAATAATTCGCTTGTCTGTCAAAACATACTCAATATTTTTATACTGTGCAAAGGCAGTCAAAGTGTTTGCAAGCCATAACCAAAATGGCAATAAATGAAGCAAAAAGAAAATGACAATAAAGACAATAACAAAAGTTGGTATTTGTGAAAATATGTCATTAGCGAACATCATATATATCATAAAGCTATCAAAAAATATCCAAAGTAGTGCAAATGGTAGCATAGATAAAATCTTTGAC
>CALWTG010000011.1 GCA_944384385.1 uncultured Clostridia bacterium
AATAAAGTTTATGCTATACTATATAGGTGTGACCTCGTAGTAAAACAGGATATTACGGAGCCCTCCTAAGGCTTTGTTCTGGGTTCGACTCCCGGCGGGGTCACCAAAAAAATAACGATACAATTTGTATCGTTATTTTTTATATAGATTTAAAAGCCACAAATAAATAAAAGCACTGCACAAGTTGGGTCGCCTCCCTTCTTGTGCAGTGTTTTTATCTTTATTTCTCTAAATCAATATCTGTATGTGCTTTATCTGTTTCAACTGGCTTTTCTTTTTGAGAATTAAGAGCATCTAAATCAACTGTGTAATATTTATCAATATCTGTTTTGCTATTTTCCTTTTCTTTTATTAAAAGGCTATTTGCATCGCTTGGATTAGTCATTGGTTCATTTAAGGCCTCGATTTTTTGTGCAATGGATAATGACTGTCCCTCAGACATAATTGATGACAAATAACAAGCAAAACCTGCCAAGCCACAACCAAGGAATGTAACAAGCCCTGTTGCTATGCCAGCACCAATTCCAACAGCCACACACGCGATTGCACCAGCTATACCAAGACCAAAAGCAAGCCATTTAAACACTTTTGCAAGCACTTCATATGTATATGCTTTTTTTGCCATTTTTTCGTTCTCTATATTTTTCATAAAATTATCTCCATGATTATGTTAACACATGTCGCGCAGTTCGTCAATAATAAATTTTCTTTTCTAAATTTTATATGCAATTTAACCATTATTTATCACTCTTGTTTTTGCCATATAAGTGTTCAAGGTCAAGGTCCACAAACTGTTGATCCTGAGGCGTTGATTTTATCTCGTCAACTTTTTCAATTACTATACTCCCAAAAGGCACATATGGAGAGTCAGATTTTGCTTGTTCATCTTGATTATCTTCTTGTACTTCCATAGAAGATTTTTCTTGTTGACTTTGCTTATTTTTCAAGTTATTTTCATATTCTTTTTGACTTTTTCGTGGCAAATCATAGTGAATTTCATAAATATCTAATAATTTTAGTCCTATTTTTTCAAATTTTTGTCCAAGTTCACCTTTCAGTGTTGTTTCTATCTCTTCATTTATGTTCACAAATTCAAATAATGAAAAATTATATTTATTAAGAATACTAACAACATATTCCGATGTGAAAATTCTAAGAAGTTTTTCCGCTTCACCAACTTTTAAATATGAGTATTCATCAAGTAGTGACGACATAAAAGTTGACAAATTCATAACACACAAATTTAGTTTGCAACTTAGTCCCACTTTGAAAATTCCAGTTTTTGCCTGACCAAGTTCTGCTTTTTCAAGAGATGAAAAAGAAAACTCAAATGGCGTTGTCTTAATAAAATATGTATCAGCCTTGAAACTTTTTCTCATTTTGCCATTTTTGTCTATTTTATGTATTTTTAGTTTTTTACAACAAACAGGCAGAGTCGAAACACTTAAAAAATATTCACCAGATGAAAAACAGTCCAAAACCTTGCCACTATGACCAAGAGCAAAGCCAAAGCCTTCTGGCACAATCACCTTACTATCAAGTTTGATTTTGCCACCCTTAACCTTAACTGGCGTAACAACTCCTGTGGCACTTGAGGTGTCAAAGGTTATGTCATTTGAAAAAATTTGTTTAAGTTTACTTAATATGCCCATATAGATATATTAACACAAATGCAAACTTTTGGCAAACATGAATAATATCATAACTTGTCTAATAAATTACACTAGGAGGAAAAATGAAACTTTCAGAAATTATTGGTAAACAGGTATTCGATATATATAATGCAAACATAATCGGCACTATTCATGACGCTTGCTTTGACGAAAAGTACAAAAAAGTACTCGGCTTTTATTTTTTTGACCAAGATGAAAATGAATTTTATTTAAAAAACTCAAACATATATTCATATAGCGACTATATCACCGTAAGAAATTCAAGCAAGGTGTCATCAGACTTTTCACTTGTTAACCCCCTTTCCCCAATAGGCAAAAATGTCGTTGGCGTTAGCGGAAAAGATTACGGGACACTAAGTGATGTAGAATTTGATGAAAAATACAACATTACAAATTTTATTACCAACATAAAAAGTTTTTCACCGACCGAAATTTTACAAATATCTTCAAATATGGTCATTAATGATGAAAAAGTTAAATTAAATAGCTTCAAACCCAAAACCGTGAAAAGTGCAATAAACTTAGACAATTTGACAGTAACAATGATGCGTTTGCCTGATGAAGACACACAGGTACAAAAACTCATGCCCAAAAAACTTACAGTCAATAGCGACATTTTGATAGGTAAAAAATTAACAAAAGACATTATTGGTAAAAACAATGAACTTATCCTGAAACAAAATCAAACAATAACGGCAAAACAACTTATTGTTGCAAAACAACATGATAAATTAAATGAACTGTTTTATAGCGTATATTAAAAAAAGAGGCTACGATTTGTAGCCTATTTTTTATCTGACAATGGGTTAGGCATATTGCCTACGCTGCTAACTATACTTTTGCCGGATCTTGTGAAAGTCCAAACAGAAGAGTTTAGAGCTCCCTTAAATCTTTTATTTCTTACTTCACGATGCTTGTCACGACTTTCTTTTGCCTCGTCGTAGCGTTTACGTGCCTCATCTCTCTCTCTTACTTCGTTTTGATAATTATTTATAGCCTCACGGTCTTTATCATTAGTTGCAACGCCACTACTTATTGCATTTGATACTCTTTCGCCTTCGCTTGCAGCATATTCTTCGGCAGACATACCCCCAAATCTTGCCCTATTTTTTTCTACTGCGGTTCTTCCCTCATCAGACGCCAACCATTCATCTCTACTCTTTGCCGAACCATTTGGATGCGCTTGTGTATATGCCGAATAAGCAGTATCTATGTCTTTATTATATTCATTTGTTGCTTCATTTTGAGTTCTTTCTACCAAATCGTTACGAATCTGCTCATTGCTTTTGTTTCCCGCATTTTCGTTATCTTTCATTCTTCCTTTTGCACGATGAACTTGTACGGCATTTTTGATGCCCAGACCTGCTTTTACCCCAGCTGCCCCAACATGTGCAGCAGCACCAGCAACGCCTAGACCAACACCAGCAGCAGCTAATGCCACTCCTCCGACAGCCTTCGCACTTTTGATTGTGCTTTCCATCATTTTGCCACCGGCCTCCATTATGCTTGCACCACCTAGCATCTTTGAGAAACTTGTCTCAAAAGCTTGTATTGCCATAAGTGCGGCAATGATAAATGCAGCTTGCACAACCATATCAGCCCAAGAAAGCACGCCCAAGACATCGCCAAAGAATGTAAATGTTTGGAAAACAGGTGTAATTATATAAAATACATTGACTGCCAAAACAAGTATGTACAAAGAGATCACGTTAGATACAAAGCTTTTTCGCCATTCTCCAAAAGCGTTTCCTTTATCAAGTGGCATGAATGACAATGTTATTGGCTCCACAAACATCATAGCAAGTAGCATGATAATTCTGTGCATCACTGCAAAAGACAATGTTAAAAGGACTTTTCCGCCAGTGAATATAAATAACACTGCCAAAATGTGATTGTATTGTCTAAGGTCATAGAAGTATGATACTAAAGCAATGTTACTTCTATCAAAATATTCAACAGTACTTCCGCTCGCATTGCCATAAGCACTTATATAATCATAAGAGTTTAATACTTGTGGAGTTTTGAGCTTTGCGTTAAACATAAACAGCTCATCCACTACTGATGCGGCTACATCAGGATTTTCTTGCGTTATTATGCCAAAATTATATGTTCCGTCGGTTATCACAGGAATTGTTTCCGTTTCCGAGTCTGGATTCTCTTCACCCGTATCTCCCCCCGTTTCTCCCTCATCAGGATTTGTTGGTTCTGTAACAATAGGTTGTTCATTAACAATCATCTCAAAAAAAGCATCATCGTTTCTTATCCTGTTTGCTTGATACAGACATATCTTATTTATCATACCGGACATTGATGTGTATGTAGTATTTTGAGCTGTTCCCCAAAATATGTAATAGTTGTATGACCCGCTGTCCCCCGTGGCTAAATTTTCAAGTGCTCCTTCTTGCAAAGAAGTGATTGATGTCGTTTGAGGAGAAGTAGCTTTATCAACGGCAAACAAAACAGCATTCCCCAGCCATAGACCAAAATAACAAGAGATTGGGACTATTGCAAAAAATATTAGTGCCTTTAATGAGTCGGCAATTATTTTCCCCTTAGAATTGTCAAATTTCCCATCTTTTCCAACTGCAACTTCACTTTTTATTATCGCAGCAATGGTTGTAATAAACAAAAGTATGCACGAAAGAATCATTAAACTCCAAAACGCAATTGCAATGACAGAGTAAGTTGCCCCGCCTTCGGCAAAGAATGTACGCCTGATTATTTGATAGAACAAATCACCACCAACGGTATCCCCATTAAGTGTATCAAGCCCTGCAATTATACGAAACATAAGTTGCGCGAGGTCTAAAAGCGCATAGCAACAAGATTCTAAGAAATATAATAGCTGAGATAATCCCGATAATATCCATCCAATCGGATCACTTAAAAAGCCCATTAGCTATTGTCCCTCCTTACTTTAATTGTACAATCTTTTAATATATTTTTTACTGCTTTTGTTTTATTATATCAAACAAAATAAATTTTGTACATAGTTTTTTAAATAAAAATTATTACATAAATAAAAAGTTCGGCTAAAATACCGAACTTTTAAACATATTTTTTGCAAATTACCATCTAATCATAGCTGTAGCTGTTGGGTCTTCTTCTACTGGCTTAACAAAAGCTGGCAAAATTGTATTGATGAACAACTTGAAGAACAATATAAGAGCAATTGTTATTGCAAGACCAACAATGACATTTATAAGCCTTTTCTTAGCTTCCTCACGTTTTTCTGTTGAATCTGCACGTGCCATCTGAACGCCAATGACAACCGCATAAATCATTCCGGCAGCGCCGACAACGATAAGCAAAGGATACAAGAGAGTGTCGATTGCGTTAACAATGTCTTTTACCCAGCCCCATGATTCAGGAAGGTTATCAACACCGAGCATACTCCTCCCACCAAGAAGATATGTAGTGATTTTTGTTAATAATGTGTTCATACTTTCCTCCAATATTTAAAATATTTATTTGCAAAAAATATAAAAATATGCATCTTGCAAACCTATTAACGCTATCATAGTAACACATAATTTTGTATTTGCAAAACATTTTTCAAAAATATTTTTATTTTTTTTATATTTTTTATTTTGCATTAAAAAATATTATTAAAAAATCATTAAAATCTATAAATATTTTAAATTATCATTATTTTTCGTGCCAACTTTAATATTTATTTGACTTATATGTAAAAAAAAAGTTAAAATACACATACTATCTGGAGGCATAATGAAAAAGAAATTCATAAACTCATTGATTATTTTGATTGCTTTTTATGCAATTGGAATGGTTGTATCATTTGCAACAGGAGAAAGTCCAACCTTGGGACAAGCGTTTACTTCAACATATGCAATAATCGGTGTAGGTGTCGCACTTATTATGATCGTCCTGTACTTGTCAGCAAGAAACAAAAACTTTACAAGTGATGACGAGGGCTTTACTGGAAAAACTCAAAGCGGTAAGCAAATGGATCAGCACTATGAGGCAAGGTTTGTGACCGAACAAGAACTTTTGACAAACCCTGTTTTTATGCCAACAACATTCAAACAACTTCCAAAACTCAAAAAAAGCGGAGTTATGATAAGAAGTTTGTATAAGCATGGGCAGATGTATATTAACATGTACAACCCTATCCACACGCTTATTATTGGTACAACCGGTTCAGGTAAAACAACATTTATTTTGGATCCAGCAATAAGAGTTTATGCCCACACGGCAGAAAAGCCTTGCATGGTCATCACCGACCCAAAAGGCGAACTTTATAACAACCACTCAATTCAACTTCGTGAAGAAGGTTACAGAATAATCACTATTGACCTAAGAAATCCATACTCATCAACAAGATGGAATCCTATGGAACATTCTTTTAATATGTACACAAGAGCACACAACCTTGAAAGCGAAGTAAAAGTATACAAAGGCGCTCCACCACAAAGCGTAAAAGGTTTCAAAGTAATTTCAGACCACTACGGCAATGAATGGTATGGCTTTAATGGTATCGCCTACCCAACAAAAGAAGCACTCATGCAAGACCTTGAAGCAAAGAAGCAGTCGCTAATCAACGAAGCAGAAAATGAACTTCGTGAAATTGCAAGCACAATAGTCACCGTTGAAAGCAAAACCGACCAAGGCTGGGAGCGTGGTGCACAGGACTTTTTGTATGGACTTATGCTTGCAATGCTTGAAGATAGCCAATATCCAGAACTTGGTATGACGAAAGAAAAATTTAATTTTTATAACCTTGTCAAAATTGCAACATATCGTGACACTGATGGTGACAATATGATGAAAACGCTTCAACAATACACATCTGGGCGTGATATGTTAAGTAAAGTTCCAGCCCTAACAAGCACAGTCGTAAACAACGCACCAAACACAACCCGAAGCTATCTTGGTGTCTTGCAACCAAAAATCGCAGTTTTCCAAGATATGGGCATTTGCTATTGCACAAGTGGAACAGATGTAAGTTTTGATGACTTTACAGATAAACCAACAGTGCTATTCATCAAAGTCCCAGACGAAAAAGAAAGCCGTCACGCAATCGCAACAATGTGTATTTCTCAGCTTTACAAAACGCTTATTGAAACAGCGTCACAAAGACCAAACCTACAACTTCAAAGACCTGTCTACTTTCTTTTGGATGAATTTGCAAATCTTCCAAAAATTGAAAAGATGGACACAATAATCACGGTCGCAAGAAGTAGAAGAATATATTTTGAACTTGTCATTCAATCATATAGTCAGCTTGATAACAAATACACAAAAGAAGTTGCCGACACCATTAAAGGTAACTGCAACATTCAGATATTCATTGGAACAGAAGACCAAAAAACTCGTGAGGAATTTTCTAAGATTTGCGGTGAAGTTACATTAAAAACAAAAAATGTATCTCAAAATCAGTCAGAAAAGAGCGATAGAGATTCAACCAAGACAATAGGCACACAAATCGTCACAAGACCTTTAATTGAACCATATGAACTTGGGCAGCTTCCATATGATGTCAACATTGTCAAGATCTATGGTCAACCACCAATAAAAACACAGATGACTCAATATTTTAAGAACCCTGTTCTTGACCAAAGAAAAGCGGCGGAAGAATATGCACCAAGTAAACACCTTGATGAACGCGCAATATTTTATGATATTAAAAAAAGAAATTCAAAAATATTTAAAAAAACTAGTATTTTTGATGACTTTGATTTTTAATAAAAATTCTCGCAATTATGTTGCGAGTTTTTTTATTTTGTTTTATTTGGTATTTATTTGTAAAATTTGACAACGATTTTTATATTTTTATTTTAGAATAAAATAATTATTAAATAAATATACACAATATATTTGCGCAAATCACCTTTTCTGTGGTATATTTTTAATGATATATTTTGTTTTTGGAGTGAACACTATGGTTAAAAAATTAAATAATGTTTGGCATTTATTATTTATTTTAACGCTTGCATTTTTGGGATGTATTATTTTCTATTTTTCAAATTTTTCAAATAATATTAAATCACAAATTTTTGCAGATGGCGAAAATCAGTATTTTTCTGTGACGCAATATTCTCAATATGACAGTGAAACACAACAAGGTACGCCACTAACGACTTTAAGTAATGGCGATGTTGCATATGTCTCATCTGGCAATGCAGTCGTTGCACTTCTTGAAGCACCTGATGACACAATCACAACAGTCCAACCATCAATTTCTTTAAATGGAACACTTTACTCAACAATAGAGCTTGAAGAAAAAGGAATTTATGTTGACTATGGCATTGGCAATAGTTTTAGACTCACCTCAATTGTGTCAGCCCTAACTTCCCCATATGGAAAATATGAACTCACAATAGATTACATACTAAACCAAAATGGCAATCAATCAAGACAGCGTATTACTTTCACATATTATGTTCTTCCAATCACAAACTATTATAGCGGAACAGCGGTTAGCACAATTGTTTCAAATGCCTACAATGTATCAAGTGGTGCAACATATGACAGGGCTTATCAGTATCAATATCAATACACATCAGCTGACACCACAACAAATTCACTCCCAAGCATAACATTCGACAAAACAAACTTTGCACTTAAAATAAACAAAAATTTTAGACAAATAGATAGCACTCAAACAATTTCATATGACGGACAAAATCTAGTTAAAAGCGGAAGCGACCTTGTGATTTGTGTTGAGCATAAAGACAGCGACCTTGTCACTATATACTTTAACGACCTTGGTATTTACACAATAAACTACACTCTAACCTACATATATAACGGCAATGTCGACATTTTGCCTCCATCAACAACAAACACAACAAGGCGTGTCGACTGCATCGAAGTGTTTGGATACCAACTTTTTTATAGCGATGTCACCACATCTCAAACAAAAGAGTTCAAAACACTTACTGACGGAGTTATCTCAAACCCAACAGATGTGACCTACCTTTCTGGTAACAACTATATGCAATCTCTAACAAGTGCCAGCGCAACAAAAGAGCAAACTGCTATTGATAATATTTTGGCACAAGTCAACAGCGGCGCAATCTCCATCCAAAGTACAAACCAACAACCAATTCAATTTGACTATAATGTTGAAATATACAACAGTGACAATAGCAGAGTAAACGCAACACGAAGTGGATATTGGATGGTGACTAAAAACGGCAATAGCACTTACGCAGTAGCCGACTCTGACCAAACAAAAATCAGCTATGACAATAGTCCACTCACCGAAGCAGGAATTTATCTTGTTAAACTTGTCTACAAAAACAACTCACAAATAAACGGTATAAGCTACGGAAATAATTTCCAATCATCACAAATTGACGAAAATGCAAAAACCGAGCAACTTTCTGTTCAATGGTTTTTGTTTGAAATCACTCGCGATGCCACACAAATGACTGTTTCGTCAAACGGTGTTGAACTTTATGACGGAGCCTACACAAACAGCAGTGTAACAGTTGGCAAAGTTGCAACTTCATCAATATTTGATGCAGTGACAAGACTTGAAATATCATTCCAATCAAATTACACAGGGTCTTACACAGTTATTGACACAGTCGATGACAATGAAACAATCTCTGTTTCTGAAAACGGTAACTATATCGCAACAATGTATTATGGCAGGAATTTGACAAGAAGTTACTCAACAACATTCACAATAGACAACACTCCTATTGAAAACATTCAAATCTACACCATGAATAGTTACAGCTCAAACTACTACTATCGTGGTTCAGAAATTGACTTTTTGACAAACCAACCTGTTGCAGTGTCATGGAATGAAAAAGCAAGCAAGAGCCAAATCACTGCAAAATACAAGTTTATCCCTCTTGTTGCTGACACAAGTTCAGAATTTACATCTGATATACTAAAACAATATCAATCATATAACTATGTACCTGTTGAATATTTCTTTGATTATGATGGACAAGACTTGACCGCCGTCGACTATACAAACACACAGAGTTATGACTACATTCCATCAACAAATATTTTAAGTCAAGCAGGAATGTACATATTCTATATAACAGATAGCGCAGGCAACGAAAAATATTTCTCATTTATAATCGACACAACACAAAACAAGATATTACAAGAAATTGATGGCGAATTTGTTGAACCTACCGATTTAAACATATTATCAAGCGATGTGATAATTTACTGGGGACAATACAAAGTAATAAGATTTGCAGGACTTTCAACATCTGGCAGCTCTTTTGCAGGTGACGCTTGGTTGCAAAATATACTCAACAATAGTGACATATACCAAAAATATTTTGACCTTCGCACAATAAATGTCAAAAGCACATACTTCCTTAAAGTCGAAGTCAATCAAAATGTGTTACTTGACCAAAGCGACCTACCTTCCCCGGTGTTCATACCAAGTGACCAAATAGATAATTATTCGTACACAATTCATTACACTACTCATGATGAAAACGGCAATGAAATTGCAGTTGAAAATGATTACCTTTTCTATACACGAGATGCATCAAACACAAAGTTAACTTCGGGACTTGATGAAGTATCTGTTCAAAACTACCTTGAAAATTACTCAGGTACGCATATTGTAAGAATTTCATCAGACGCTTCAAGAACAATGCTCGTATACACAAAAGGTGGTGTTCAAAATGCACTTATCCAAGATAGCTATACTCCTTTGCCACACCTTGACACAGACACAGGATTTACTCAAAAAGATAGATATTTCAGACCAACCAATGTAAGCACTCTTTCTGACAGTGGAGAAATTTTGACATTGTCATTCAACCCAACGCCAGAAGAAGGAAGCGTTGAAGTCCAAGAAGTAACCTACACTTTCACACCATTCTCAGCAGAGAACATCAATCAAAGTGGGGTTTACACCTATGTGTTTGGCGAGGCACAAGACGCAGTTACAATATATTCAACAAGTGACCCTGTCGTAAACCTTTGCACACAAAATGCCGATGGAACATACTCATGGCAAATAAACAAAGAGTTTGTTCAAAATCAATCAGGTGGTTATTACAGAACACGAGCTGGGAAATACACAATCACAAGAACATATGCCCTACTCTCTGGAACGATGGACAGAATAAATGATACTTATGACTATATGATAAGAACATTCACCTTTATCATTGATAGAAATGGTATTATCACCACCCCATCAGTTGTCGATACTTTGGGCAATACTTTCAGCTATGTTGGCGAATCAATAAAGATTCAAGTTCTTGAAGGCGACGACATGATGTTCTTTAACGATATCTATCTTGCTTCAAACGACCCAACTGGTGAAAATGTAATTTTAACAACAAACAAATTGCCAGTATTTGTATATATTCCAGCAGTCAAATATGGTTATTCACTTTCAGACGGTTCAACTTTTGTAACCGAAGACAGTATAAACAGTTGGACGGCAAACAGCTCAAATGTCATTTCATCATATGCACTCAGTGCAGAAATCAAATACAGTTATGAACGCTCAACACTTGCACAGTCAACGACAATTTATAGAAGCAGTGGAGTTTCATCAGATGGTTATTTAGTATTAAACGACAGTACCTCTGGCAGAACATTCAAAGATGTAGGCTTCTATCAAGTAACAATTCGTCAAGGCTATGCAGGCTATGGCGATGTAAACGAATTTAGTTTCGTGTTTGAGATAACAGAATCAGCTCCTTCTTTCACAGTCGTCGACCCAAATACAAACTCAGAATATAATTCAGATGGTGGTGTTTATTACACCAACGACAACAAAGTAAGGCTTACATGGAATGACCCAGAAAATGAATTTATGGCAAGAATTGATAAGTCTGACATTTCATATAAAGTAAATGGTGTCACCTATCAAGTAAGCGAAAGCGACATTGTATCAAGTGGTCTTGTCAACTATGTTGATGTTGATCTATCAAAAGTTTCAGGCGCATATGTTAACAACAGTACAATTTCATTCACAATGCACTATGAAGGTAAAGAATCTGACTATAACCAAGGTCAGTTCAGCACAACTCGTACAGTAAAAATTGATACAGTTGCCCCAACGGCAAACCTAAATAGACTTATTTCATTAAATGATGTAAGTGCAAGCGATGTACGCCTAGTTACAGACAAGTACAACACATCTCAAAGCACGGGACTATATAGATATTATTCTTTTGCAGTAGATGTGTCACAGGTTATGGACATCGTTGATGTGACATCACACACCGATGGCGAAGCATATGGCATTTTATATAGATATTTTGAAATAAGAAACAATAGTGGTGCATACATTAACACAAAATATGTCGACATATATTCTCAGGAAACATCAGTCACAGCAATAGAAAACTCAACCAACGGTTTCAGCACTTTAAACGCTCAATCACTTTCTGAAATAATAGCAAATCTAAGTTCTCACGCAACATCATATGTTGAAATTGTGGAAATAGACATAGCAGGGAACATCACAGTTTACACAATTTACCTAACAAATCTTTCAGCACTAAGTCAAACAGCATCGACACCTATTATCTATGAAAACAACTCCATTGAACGCTCGCTCTCTTACAGTGAATTAAGTTCGGCTATTGATATGTACGCAAAAAGTTCACTCAAAATAACATCTGTTAACCTTTTTGATTATCCATACAGCAAAATTACAATTGGCAATGTAACATACTTAAAAACGCCATATTCAAACGGCAATTACTATAACCTTTCAACATACAATCCACAAAACCCAATGCAGAGCGAAACATCACTTCTTTCATTTGCAACGCTCTCACCTAGTTCACAAAAACAAAATGTGGTGTTCTCACTTGTACCATACTTTAAAGAAATAACACTTTCTTGCTCAGTGCTAAACACCTCACTATCTGTCATTCACACAAGCACAACTGGAACATATCAAAATGAAGAAGGTATTTTGATAAGAATACCATCATCTTCATCAAAGCAAGACGCAACAATTTATGCAATAACAGTTGAAATTGTGCAATATGTAAGAAACGCAGGCGGAAACTTGGTGCAAAGTCCGGTTTACTCAAAAGGACCTGACTACAATTACTTCTCTCAAATCAATACTTCTTTGGATATGAATGACCTTGTTTCTTCATCATATGTAAACTATCTTGGCAACACATATTTGAAGATAACAATAATCTCCCCTACTGCAAACAGATATTATAAATACAACATTGTAGATAACTTTGGTGACAGTTATCCAATCAGCAATATATATGGCTCAGAAGTCATCGAAAATGAGCTTACAAGTGAAGTCGACCTCGTTGAAAATTACGAAAATGGACAAAGCTACTTTTATTCGACAAAAGACATTTCATTTAAATACAATGTCGAAAAGGATATCGTTGTTGTGACAGCGACATCTTCCACAGCAGTTGAGAATTTCAATTTGAGTTTACAAGCAGACCGTGAAAGATTTGAAAAGAGTGGATACGGCAGAGTTGTAATATCTCAAAACGGAATTATTCACACAGTTCAATTCTATGCTCCAAGACAAGATATGGTTGAAGGCGTTGTCGGTGGTGAAATTAACTTTACTCTAAACATCTATGAGGCAATCACAGAAATCGCAACTGGTCAACCATACAGAACGCTAAACCTTGTAATATATAATATTCTTCCTCAAATCACACTTCTAGACAACTCAAACAACTCACAAAATGGCTTATTCAACCATGATACAATGTACGGCAGTGAAATAAGAATAAATTATCGCCAAACAACAGGAAGAATACCAGTCATGGTTTACCTTATGTATGAAGATGGCACGACAGTTCAAATTGATTCAGGGTTTACAGTAAACACTCCTCAAACATATTCAATCATCATTAAATACCTTGAAATATTCACAGACTCACAATATGATACTTACCTTGACTTTACAATATCAGATAATGATGAAGACTTCTATCAAGTGGTTTATCATCGAGATGGTCAATCATATGTGGCTTCTCCTACCGGAAATTCATTTACATACACCGACGCAGGAGTAAAAAGAGAGATAACCACTCATTACATTTTAAACACAAGCGACTTTGACATCATATACAACACCGAACAAGACATAGAGAGCACAAACGAAGGCTCGGTGACTGTAAACGGTTACACTACTCACATATACAAACTTTCAAACACAGAAAGTGAAAGCGCAACAGTGTTCTATTTAAGAACAATTGCAATTACGATTATCCCTCAAAGTACAAGCATTTTGTCTAGATTTTCATATTACACCAATGAAGGAACATTGACATCTTTTGATAGTTCAAGCACGATGTCCACCTTCGCAGTTGGAATAAATGAATCTAGTTATTCTTCAAAACGCATTGCATGGCAATCATACTACGGAATACCGGAAAACATTGTCACGGTTGAAGTTAAATATGGTGACAACCAAACTCCTTACTACCCTCGCCTAACAACAGAAAATGGCCTCACCACAATGACACTTTCATCGTCAGGAACATACTATTTGACATTCAAAGATGTTGCAGGCAATGTGCATATGTTCACAACACTGATATCAACCTATACAATAAGATATCTTCGTAGTGTCATATTCTATGTCAATGACGAATCACCAATCAACAATGCAGTCTATGACAAAGAAGTTACAATCACAATACCTCAATCAACACTTGGCTATTATGATTCAAACGCAAGACCACGCATATCCGTTCTTAGAAATGGCGAAGAGTATACCCCAGTAGCAGACAGATACAATCGCACATTTACATTTAATGAAGCGGGACTATACAAGGTTTGGTTCTCAGCAAGCGTAACAAATGCCCAAACAGGAGTGGTTACACAAATCAATGAAGAACCAATATACTTCTTGATAATAAGACCAAACGAATCAAGATGGTCAATGGAATTTAGTCAGTATTCAAACTACTATGTTGAAAGCGTGATTAAAGACGATGTTGACATAACAGAGAGCATAACAAACGAAAATATGGGCTCACTTGTTTACAAGACGGTAACAAACGAAGACGGAACAACATCTAAGCGTGCATACCTTACAAGTTTCTTAATATCGGTTAACGATGCCGTAACAGGTTCTGGACGCTACACAGTCACAATAAACACAGATAATGAATTTGGTCAAAAGTTTACATATTCATTCTGGATAAACAACAAACAAGCGCCAATAACTGTATCAGTCAAAGAAAACATCTCAACGACAAAACCAATCAAAGTATCATTTAACACCCAAGATCTTTTGACAACAGTTGGTGACTGTGTGTTAAAAATAGACGGAATGAGTGACGTAGTCTTAACCACCTCTGACCTAGCTGATGGCAAGTTGCAAACATATTATGAATACACAATTTCACAGGCTGGAGATTACAATATTCAGCTCGTCACAGAAAGTGGAAAACTTTTATATTCATATCATGTCACAAAGACAGAGCCACTCAACACAGTATCAATCATCTTAATTGTTGTATCCTGCATCGTAGTAGCTGGACTAACAATATTGTTCATATTACTTAGAAAACGTATGAAGATAAGATAAAGTAAAAAATTACTCGCAAATTGCGAGTAATTTTTTTATTGTAATTTATTTAATGTTTCAGATAATTTATTTTTCAAATCTTGCAAGTTTTCATACTCAATGTAGACAGCATCGCAAAATGTCCCTGTAATCATACTGCTGACATAACTACCTTTTTGATAACAAAATATCATCTTTTTATCATACATAGACGCAACGCCAAGTTCAATACCAAGTCCAATTGACTGCATAGATATGTCGCAAACCATAACATCGCTTTGTTTCACTCTTTGCAAATCAAAATCTGTCATCATATGGTCAATTTCAAGTTTTGTTTTGTCTTTATGCTCGTTTATACACTTTTCTCTATACTCCCAAATAACATCGGGATATGTAAGCATTTGCACACCTTTCAATTTTTTTAAAATATCTATATATGTACTATACTTATTTAACTGAGCCTTGTCAGCCACTGATACGGCGCCTGCTAAGAATATGTTCATATTATCTCCTTTAAACAAATAAGTTGCACACGACACCAACCATGCTACCAATTACGTAAAGTGAAACAAGTATCAATAAATTTGTAAGCATATGTTTTCTGTTCTTACTGAAAAGCACGACAATGCCAACTCCACTACCGGCACATAGTCCTGCCATCATAGCACCAAAAGTGATACCACCCGCCATATAAAGTTCAACCAAAAACACAGAAGAAGCACAAGAAGGAATAAGTCCCACAAGTCCTGCCAAAAATGGCTGAACATATTTGTTTGAAGTGAATATATTTGCTAAGTTCTCAATGCCAAGATATTCAACAACAAGACCAATAATTAGTGTTGTAACAAACAAAAATGCCGTTATTTGAAGTGTGTGCAAAAGCGCATCTAAGAATATGTTGTCAACGCAGTGGTCATGGTCTTCGTGCACATGATGTTTGTGTGTGCAAGTGGTCAGTTCGCAGTCATGGTCATGCTCTTTAATAAAGCCATTTTCTGTAAGTTCTTGTTTGCCTTTTATTAGCCTATATAGTACATCAAACATATAGCCGAAAAATATTGCCACAACGAGTTTAATCCCAATCATTATTAAAAGCGGTACTATGAAACTTGGATTACTAATCATAAGTGGCAACGCCTCATCACTTGTTGCCAGCTTAACTGCAATGAGAGTGCCTATTGTTATTGCCCTTTTTGAGTAAAGGTCGGACATCACAACAGAAAAACCACACTGCGGGATGACACCAAGGCATGAGCCAATGAGTGGGCCAAAGTGCTTGGTCTTATTCATAATATTCACATATTTATTGTTGCTATTGTGCCCTACATAGCACACCAATAAATACACTAAGTACAAAATAGGAACAATTTTTAAAGTATCCAAAGTTGCATCCAAAAGAACATCTAAAAACATTATTTAGTCACCTTCTCTTGCGCTGTATTTTGTTGAGGCTTGATTTTTTGCTTGTAGACAATTAGAGCATTGCCACTTTTTTGCCTTATTCTTCCGCCCATTTGCTGAGCTATCAAACTTTGCCCCATAAGTTCATCGACTTTGCCACCGTTTATGGTTGATATTTCTGCACTATCGCAAACATGTGTTATGTTGCCACCATTTATTGTACCAATGCGTGCATTGTCAAGCACATAGTCAATGTTTCCATGGTTTATTGTCGCAATTTGTGAGTTGTCACAAAGCCCAACAATTTGACCACTGCCAAAAGTACCAATTCTGACATTATTTTTGACATAGTATATATTTGCATTATTTATCGTAACAATTTTTGCCTTGTCCTGAATAAACTTTATATTTCCGCCATTTATTGTTCCAATTTTAACATTGTTACAAACATAGTCAATATCACAGTTATTAATTGTTTTTATACTTGCTCTGCCACCAATTGTGAAGATGTAACCGCTTTCAATAAGCCCAATTTTTGCTTTTGAGTTAATATAATATATTTCACCACTATGTAAAATATTTATTCTTGCTTTGTTTGTCACCGATGAAAAAGTTGTATCGGTTGCCTCCAAAACGACAGCGTTGCCACAAAGCGTGACATTTTTGCAACCATTTAAAATATGCACTCCGTCATAAAGATTGAGATTTTCTTTTGTTTCATGAATTTTTGGTTCTATCACTTTACCTTTTCTTAATGACATAACACACTCCTATATGTTTGTATTATATCACATAAATTTTTTACTTCAAGTTTTTTTTAATTAGTAGTAATAAAACTATTGACATCAATACCAATATTTACATATTTCAAAAAATCTTCCCTATCTTGCAATGTATCCAAAAAGTCCATAAAAGGTCTGTATTTATTATAAAGCAATTTGTAAACGCCAATAACATCTATCTTTTGTTCACGCATAACACTTAATGACATCGCAACTTCGCTTTTCACAACATCGCAAATTTTCTGTCTTATCTTGTCTGAAAGCGTTATTTCTTTTATTGTCTTTACACTGTCGTCTGCTTCAATTATTTCAACAGGTGTCATGGTAAGAGATATCTCATATGTCACATATGGTTTGCCATTTAAAAAAGACACTTTTGGCATAACATTGTGCTTTGAAATTGTAAATGTTATGCTGGCATCATTTAACCCTTGCTCGCTTACACCATTTATTGTTAAGTTTTTTTGTAGGTCACTTTCAACTATCCAATTCACCCCACGCATTTGCTCTTTCGTGAAAAGATATTTGAATTTTCCATTTAAAAAAACAGCGTGCTGTATCTTGTATGAAATTGCAGTTTTTTGTTCACTATCGCCTTGACTTGAAGATTGTTGCGACTGGTTATTGTCTTGACCAGAAGAACTATCTATTGCATTGGTTGGCTCACTTTCAAGAGTGACATATCCGAGAGTTGAAATATGAATATCTGAATAATATCCTTTTAAAAATGAATCTATGCTTATGTCTTTTGTGTATGTTTCATTAAATTCGTTGTTAATCATTTCACGCATCTTGTACGAAGATGATGCCTCCATTTTTTGTGCATTGTCAAGGACATCTTTTGCCTTGCCCTCACACATCAAAAGCGGAACGGTGTTTGATACCTTCCCCGCAATTATAAGTGTGTTAATAACATCTGCAACATTTTGGGTTGCAAAATCTTCTGATATAACCACATAGCCAACATGTCCCATAAGTATTTTTCTACCAATACTTGATTCAATGCTTGAAAAAGCGTTTGCAAGAGTGGAACCACTGCCTTGCAAAAGCTTGACATTTTCTCGCATTTCTGACTTCGAAATCTCTGAAAGCGTCAAAACCGACACCATGACTTCTTCATCTTGCTTGTCCACCCCAATCGCCGTGATTATTGCACTTCTAAAGCTTAGTGACGGAATTGTAATTGCTGACGGCAAAAAAATGATTAGCACAATGACAAAATAGTAAAGTGCATAGGCGTGCTTAATTTTGTTTAGACTTTTTCTTAACCAGTTCATCACCTTTCTCCCTATCAAAAATGAGCAAACAAATCAAATATAGTGGAATAATAATCCAAGCAACAACACCAAAATATTTAAGATATTTGAAAACAAAATTTATAATTAAATCAAGGTTATAAAAAACGAATAATTGCAGTGCTAATATCAAAAGTGTAATAAAAATAATTGCATGAATTTTATTGTCATATCCAACTATTTTTTCAAACATAATTTTTGCACCTGTAAAATAAATTGCACCTTGAAAAAATATGATGAACATATAAACCAAAATTGCAATTATATCAATATTGCCCGAATTACCAATATTTCGATTATACTGCGTAATATCCGCAATTGCAGACCTATGCAAAAACGCAGTGACATTAAAAAGTCTAAAATAAATAATATATAGTGCAATTAAAATAATTAAAGTGATAAAAACATATGAAAATACTATTTTTTTCATATTTTTTTTGTATTTTATTTTATCAGAAATTATTGTAATAAATAAAAAATCAGAAAACCAAAAACCAACATCTTTGCATGAATTTAATATATTTAAAATATTTTCTTTAAAAATAGGTCCAATTTCACCGTATGTGAAAGTAACTTCTGACAAAAACAAGCAAAAAATCAAACCAATAAATATGAACACAAAGCCAAATTCAATGGTGCGCGCTGTAATTTTTAAACCAGAGTTTACCATTGCAATAACCACAGGCAAAAATGTCATAAGATACACAATAAGTTTAAAATCTTCATCAACAACATTTCGCATATATGCAATGGCTTCGTTATTTAACATTACTAATTTTAATATATAAAATGAAAATAAAATAACATAAATTATTTTCGCAACGACGCTTCCAAAAACTTTTTTTATAAGTTCATATAGTGATAGGTTTGGATATTTTTCTTTTACCTTTAAAAATATATATAGCAAAAATAAATCAAGTACAAACATAATGAGTGCAACAACAATAGCACTTGATGTTGACATCGTGGCAAGTAGTGACGGCAATGTTATTAGTTTTAATGCAAGAAGTGAAATAGCACAAAAACACGCCGTTTGTCTAACTGAAATCTGTTGTGTCATTCAAGCCCCCTTATATTGTCATTTGATTTGACCGACTTTGGTCTTTTCTTCATCTTTGGCATTGGCTTTTTGTGAAGTGCGTCTTTAAGGTCATTTTCAACTCTTGGAGCGTAAGGTGCAAGGTTTGGCACACCAAACTCGTCCATTGAATTTAGGTAGTTGACAAAATAAATCATTCCTCCAACAACCCCAAAAAGTCCAAGCGTTCCGCCAAGAAAGACAAACACAAGCCTTATAATATTTAGTTGTGGTGCTTGATTCGGCACAGTGTAAACGGCAATTAAGCTCAGTGCAATCACGATTATCCCCGGTGGAGAAATAAGCCCTGCCTGAACTCCCGTATCTCCAAGTACAAGTGCTCCAACAATACTGGTCGCAATGCCAAGATACCTAGGAAGACGCAAACTCACTTCATAGAGCATTTGAAACAATATGAGAATAAACAGTATCTCCAAAAATGGCGTGAACGGCAAGTTTTGAGTTGTGGCACTTATTGTTAAGATATATTTTAGTGGCACAATTCGGTAGTGATAAAGTCTTAAACTTAAATACACCCCAGGAATTACTGTTGCCATTAAAATACCAAATGCACGCACATAGCGAATAAATGTGGCATAGTGCGAATTGGTGTAGTAGTCGTTACTATTTTGAACATCTTCAAAAACCATAAAAGGTAGTGTAATCACTATTGGTGAGCCGTCGACTGCAATCGCAACTCGTCCCTCCATAAGTTTCGCCGTCACAATGTCGGGCTTTTCTGTTGAACCATACTGCTCAAAAAGTGAGTTTGGTCTGCCAACAATAAACTCAACAAGATAATGTGGATCAAGTACAATATCTGTGTTTATGCTCTTTATCTTCTTTTCAAGCGTTTTAACAATTTTTTTGTCAGCCAAGTTGTCCATATAAAATAAAACAACTTGCGTGTGCGACATTTCTCCCACGAAAAAGCTCTTGATGACCAAGTGCTTTGACGGCAACTGCTTTCTTATTAGCGCCATT
>CALWTG010000012.1 GCA_944384385.1 uncultured Clostridia bacterium
AAAATGGAGTATTTTATTATTACGGCAACATAGTAGGTCAGCTTGGAGAGGGATCGGAGCTCTCTGAATGTAGTGCAACTTCGCCAGACATAACCAATGGCAACGACATGGTTGTATTGAACATAGTTTCTTTTGATACATTTGTTTATGGTGGTCTTGTCGGTCATGTCACTGGTGGTGCGACTGTTACAAATTGTGAAGTTAACAAACAACTCGTCATATCGTTTAGAGAGTTGCCTGAAGGAGCTGAAACAGTTATCGTAGGCGGTGTGGTTGGTCTTCTTGAATCAGGGACTGTTTCAAACTCATATATTTCTAACTCAATGTATATTTTATCTAATGAGGTATATTCAGCTGAAACATTGAACACAGAACATCACGACCAAGACATCACATTGTATGCTGGTGGAATAGTAGGACGCACAGGAAGTCTTGATGGTGGAACAGACTCAAAAGATGCAACAATTGAGCATTCTGGCTTACAATCAAAATCAGAGATATATGCAGGAAACCCTTATAACATATCGACTTGTTATGTAGGCGGAATAAGTGGCTGGGGCGGAAACATAAATAACTGCTATAACAATGCTGAAAACATCATTGGAAATGCAAAGTATAATTATGAAACATCAAGGGGGGAATATACTAATGATGATATAATTACAGATAAAGCAATAAATTTATACAATATCTACACAAGCAGTAACGATGAAGATATATTTAATCACTATGATAAACTTGTTTACACAAAAATTTCACAATATGCACATGTTGCAGGAATTGCAAACAACTATGATTCTATAAACTATGTATCCAACAACTGTGAAAATGTATATGGCGGAATAAATGCAAGAAGAATAATTTCTTACTATGACCTTAATTCTGAGGAGATGTCTGAACTTGTATTATCAACAGCGTTACACACTACATTCGTTGGTCCTCTTGCGGTAATATATCTTGCTATTGCTGTCAATAAGCGTATTGATATACAAGGATATTATGCAGAAGGTAGTGGTTATGAATACGCAGAGAGCAGTAATTCATATTATCCACAAATATATAAAGGTTGGAATGCCTCGGGAGAAGATGCTTTCTGGAACATTGTATCAATTATTACAGGAATAAACTGGATTGTTTCATTAGCTGGCGTTGAAGGTCTTAACTTTGCAATTGGTGTGCCAGGCTATAGTTTTTCAAATAAATCTATTGAAAAATATATTGGTGATTTAAAAGAAGATGAACAATGGATGAGCATAGGGGTTTATGACAATTATATATATAATTACCATAGTGATCCTAATGCGCAAGCTGATCTTGATGAAAAGAAATATTTTGATGATAGACGAAGAGAAAACCTGTATGTTTATGATGTGTATTTCCATCCAATTGGCACACCTTTTAAAAGTGGCTCTGAAAGTGGCTCTACAGGTGAATATGTTGCATGGAAAAAAGACCTTTATTACCAACCAAATAATGGAAATGAAGTCACTACTGGCTTTGTAAATCGACATTTATACTCATTTAATGATGTTTCAATGAAAGATAGCAAGTATCAGTATTTATGGAAAACTCCACCAAGTATAATTAAATCAATTTCAACTGTCGGTATAGAAAAGCAAGAAAATACTTGGGGAAATACTTGGGATAATAGTTGGGATTATATAAACGGAGACTTTGTTCCAAACAATGCCCCAGAATACGCAAGTACATCTATGGAAGAATTATTTGCCTCAAATACATTTGCTTCAGGCAGTGAAAATGATGCAAAAGCAACAATAAGAGTAAACAGTGTTGAAGACTATAGAGGAACGGTAAATTTTGTCAATGACATTCTAAAATTTGATTCAGGCAGTGATGCAATCGCTTCAACTGAGTTTGATTCATTAAAAAATATTGATAGCGAAAAGTTTAATAGTCTTGTCTATGCTATTAAAGAGAGTGGAAATATTACAATTGAACTAAACTTTGTAGATAGTAAAGGTACAAGTTTTGGTTCATCAGTCAACGGATTTGGTGTTGATGAAAATCATCCATTCAGTGGAACAATAACATCAGCATATTATAGAAGAGCAACAATAACTGACTTCTTGTTGGCAGATTCTGAGACATCAACTTCTATTGGGCTTGTTAGTTATGGAAAAAATGTTACTATTTCTGACCTTAATTTGTCTTATCATACCCAGCAAGAATCCATTGCAACGCAAGACAAATCAATGGGTGGTCTTATTGGAACAGTTGTTGAAGGTGGAACAGTTGTTGAAGGTGGAACAGTTGTTGAAGGTGGCACAGTTGTTGAAGGTGGCAATGTAAAAATAATAAATACTGATGTTTCACTGTATATAAGCGACTATGACCAAGCTCAAAATACTAGTATTAGGAAACAAAATATTGGTGGACTTGTTGGGAAAATTGAGAATAGTAATGAGAATGCTGATCAGAAAGGTAGCTTGACTATTCAAAACACCCAAGTTAAGTTTTCAACAGATTTAACAGGAACTGGTAATTCAAGTCAAACAGCACAAACAGGTGTGGGTGGACTTGTTGGCTATGCTTATGGAACTGACATAAATATGGAAGGCATTGTTTCGATAAACTTGTTTGATGATGGAATTGTGTCAACATCGGCAAATACGACAGTTGGTGGCGCAATTGGATATATGGAAAACTCAACAATTTTAGGAGAAAATGCAGAACTTGACATAACTGGCAAAATTGATGTTGAAAACACCTATTCAGATTCAGTTTATGCAGGTGGACTTGTTGGATATTTTGATAATTCTGATACGAAAGACGCAATTAAGTTAAGCGAAATATCAATTGACCTTGACTTTATTGAAGCAACTGCTGGAATAAGCGGAACAAGCACTTATGCTGGTGGTGTGATAGGATATTCAAATCAAAACACATACTTGCCAATATCAACTCAAACAACTTTAAATATTGGAAGTACAGCACATAAGTTAATCATAATTTCAGGTGTAAATGGCACAGAATACTCAAAGTATGCATATGCCGATAACTTTATTGGTAATAGAGGCCGTGGTTATGAGTGGTTAGGTACATCAAATGTGCAAACTTCTGTTCTTGCAATGGCAAAACCTAGTTATGCAGTTGATGAAACTACTAAAGCATTAAAACCTAGCGATGATATGTTGTTAAGGTCATCACAGGTCGCTGGGACGATTACTGAACCAGCACCAATGACGACAAATGATGTTTCGTATGCAAAAATTGACTTGTATGAATACTCGACACAAGTTGACACAAATATCTCAAATGCTTATGTAAATGGTGAACCATATACAATTTATAACTATAAGAAAGATATATATATTGTTATAACAAAGGGAACTGTCAGTGAACGGGCTTATAACAACAAAGATGTTCATTCAATTTACGAAAGTATATACAAATTTGAGATTAAAGGATATAGATATGATGATTCATCAATAAGTGACATCATAACAGACACTTCATTACAATTTGTTTGTGCATATCAATATTATATCGCAAGCGATATTTATCAAAATGCAATTAAAGAAGGCTCTGCAATTCCAATGAGTCTAAGAGACGACAATTTCATTTTGAGTTCAGACGATATCACATTCTTGACAAGAACAGCTACTACTGAAGAAATTAAAGTTGGTAATGAAACATATATAAAACCAATTGTTATATATTCAATAGCCAAGGATGAAAACAAGGCAAGTGTAGCTGACGAGAAGTATTCTTTAATAGATGATAAAACTCTTGAAATGGGTATAGAACTTAAATCAGCCACCAGTTATAATGCTCCTGATATGAACAACATAAATGTTGAATTCGCATCTATCTTATACGAAGCAATTGAAATTAAAGATCAATCTTTAGTGCTAACTTATCGTACAGGAAGTTCTAAGAACAGCGCAGAACCAACCTATTCAGACGCAATTTCTGTTGATATTTTCGATCTAACAAACGGCGGAATCTATGATGTTGTTGAGTCGTCTGGCTCTAACAATATAGCTCTAAACTTTGAAAATAAAACAAATAACAGCCAAATCGACATTGACAATCTTGTTTCAACAACAAATAGTGAATTTTACATTTTGTTGCCAGATGGAAACAAGCAAATTATAGATAGTGCAAGCTATGATTATGTAATGGAAAATTCGGCAGAAATAACCGTCACAGTTGGCAAATCAATAAGAGTTGATAAAGATTCTTCAAAGCAATACAAGCCATTGTTTATAACACTATTCAACGGCAAAGTAGAGTTTGGTAGTTATGGGACATGTTATTCTTATGAAGAATATGTATTCTTAATTGACAAAACACTCAATACATATTATCTAGGCTCGATTTCTTATATTGCAGACCAGCAAATCGCATTTGAAAATGCGATGGAGAGAAATTTGATGTTCTTCCCAACGCAAAACCAAACGCAAAAAGCATACATCTTGTATTATCAAAACAACCTGCTTTCACTAGATAAAATCAAAAATGTCAACAGCCTTAACTTGTCAGAATTTGTGTCATTTGGAATCGTAACGACCAATACAGATGTGAGTTACTATATTGATGCAACTGATCCAAATAACTTGCAAATAATAAATAAGATTACAGAAAGTCAAGATAAAACTTACACAATTACTCTTGAGGGCATTCACGCTACTTCTCTTAGAGAAATAAATATCAACTTTAGCTTCGAAGTATCTGACGGCGAAAAAATACATAATAAACAAGAGGTCTCATATGCGGACATTATCTATGGCGAGAATAGTCGTAGATCATACATGATTGATAATAAGCCTGTGTATTTGTATAGTGATACTAATCATGAAAATCCATTGAATGCATTTATATTAACCAAGACAGAAATAGAAAATGGTGCGCAGATTGGTGACAAATCAACAACAAGTGTATATGTGTTCAATTATAATGAAGATAAATCAATTGAAATTACAATGTACACTGAGGGCTTTGAACTCAACAATGAGTATTGCGTAATTTTGGAAGGAGCTACTGGCATTACTAATGACTTTTCAAACAGTGACACCGAAGACGAAAATGATTTTGGAGTAACTGCTGAGATTGTTGACGACACAACACTTCTCACATTTACAAATACAATAGGCGAGAACATTCAAACAGGATATATAAAGCTTCCAGGAACTGGATATATGTTCAAATACGACAAAACTGCAAACAAATTACTAGTAACAAAAGGTAGTGAGACATATATCTTTGAATATGTTGATGGTAATTTCGTATTAACTGGTCATGAAGCTACGATTTCTAAGGATGAAGGAACATACACAATTTTTGAATCTTACACACAAAGTTTATCAACAATTACTATTTCATTTAATGATTTGACAAATAGTGTACAGCTTACAGACGAACAGTATGTCTACTACACTGCAAGTCAAACAAAAGAAGATGCTAATTTAATTGAACAGAACTTTGAATATGTGTTTAAGCAATGGTTAGATTCATACACAACAAATGGATATATCGAAGTGCATACCACTTTAAGCGAAGAGCAAGCTATTGCTATGTTTGAAAGACAAACTTTGAGCAAACTCAAAATCTACACCGCATCAGAAACTTCTCTTGATGTCGAAGCACAGGCTTTTGTTGACGAGTCGAACAATACTTTGATTTTCGTAAAGCAAAACGACGATTGGTCATTGTTTAAGAGTGGACAAGATGTATATAGCGACCTTAAATCGGCTATGACCGAAATGGCACTAAGCAAAAATGGTAGTGGTGTTATATTGCTCAGAGTGGACAGTTTGTTATATGATATAAGTAATGGATACTGCCTTGATACGGATGGTAATTTGACAGTACAATCTGATTATTCAGATGACTTGCCATTGTCCACAATTCACTACTATATGTACAAGAATACATATGTAAACGGCGAGCTTCAACCTCATTCAAAAGTTGAGTGGAACTATGGAGATAAAAAAATATCTCTGGAGTTAGATTTTGGTATCAACACAAATGAGATTACCCTCATTCCATTCAATAAAAGTTATGCAGTACAGCTTTCACAAGAACAAAAAGTTTATTACACTTTGCAAGGATATTTGCTAGAACAAATTGAAGATCAAGCTTTGTGGGTTGGAGAACCCCTTATTGTGTCAACATATAAAAGTTTAGGCGTTTCTGTGCCAGGCGGAGTTAGCGTTTTGTATAACAATGCAAAGTTCACGACAGAAGTTGGACAAGAAATTATTGTAACTGAGTATGTTTATGTAAGAAAGAATTTGGCAAATAATTGGTATTCAACTCTTAGCAACGTGACTGAAACAACATTTACTGGTAAGATGTCCTATATTGCTGGTGAAGGGTCGAACGCAACAATAGAAGCAGCAAATGCAACTGTTGTTATCAAAAGAGATATTGTCGGTGATGATGGCTTTGGAACATTCTCATTTGTTGAAACAGTGAAGACAACACTTGAAGGAGTTGCAGGAATGGATGGAAATATTGGAAGCGTTTATTCAATACAAGAGTACACATGGACATTTGATACAAGCACAAACATAATTCAGTACTTTGATGCTGACAGTATTAGTGATTCCAATGTTGATCTAAATTACGACAGATACTTATTATATGGCTATGATGAATTAAATGTTTCGGGCACCGCTTTTGCAAGTACGGTAATTGATACTGGTACAACTACATTTGATGTTGTATTTGGTAATTTAATTTGTACTTCGGTACAATCTAAATCGGAGTAAGATTGTTTAAATACAAATTAAGGCAAAAAATGGAGAGAAAATGAAAAAATATTTTATAACATTTGGTTTGATTTTAATTTCAATATTCATGGGGCTACTTTCAGCTTGCGGAGAAAGTTATGATAATCTTTCTCTCCATTTTTCAAGCCAAAGCATCGAACTTGAACAAAATTCAAGTAAAGATTATGAAATTGCTGTTGAAAATTATTTTTCTAGTAATATTCACTTTAATTTCTCATTTGACACACAAATTGCCACTGTATCTAACACAACCGATCTTGGTGGCGGGAGATACCGCATAACTGTTACAGGTCATACTCCGGGCAAGGCAACCTTGACTATTACTTTGCTTGAAAATTCAAAATATATAAGCATTCCAGTTAAGGTTTATGAACCTATTTCAAGCATGAGTTTAAAAGACGGCACTGAATTATATGTTATTCGCGGGCAGTCTTTGCAACTTTCCAGTGATATGTTGGAATTTTATCCACTTTCAACACTTGACCGCGAAGTTCGTTTTCAAATAGGTACAGAGGCTATTGAAAACAGTTTACTTGTTACAAATCAAGATACACCTGACGAAATTGTTGTGACTGCGGTAAGTTTGACGAATGAGAATATAACTTGCTCTTTCTCGGTCAAAGTTTTTGACCAAATCAATACTCAAAATATATTTTTGAGTGACAATGATACTGTTTTGCCAACAATTGAGCAAGATAGCGAAAGCTATATTGAACTTATAGAAAACGATAAAGAATTATTTAAAAAAACATTGCAGCTTGCATATGACGAAGCATATGTTTATGAAATATTTTCAAACAGTACGCATACAGTTGCCGAAACTTCTCAATCAGAAAATATGCAAAACATCAAAGATGTGACCATTCAAGCGAGTGACTTTTCACTTGTCGACGATGTTTTGGTAATAAGGGTGAAATATGCTGGTTATGATGCATACTATGTTGATTTATTATACAGTGTCAAAATCGCATCAGTGCCAGAAAGCGTTTTAATAAATGGGTTTAGTGATGCACAAGAGATAAATCTATTTAATAATGATGATGTTAATAGTGCAAAACAATTTTTGTTTAGCGTTGCACCTTCGGGCTCAGATTATGAACATTTAACTTTGTCATTTTATATTTCAAATGGCGACGATCTTCGTGAAGTCAAATATTCAGAAATAAGCCATTATATATGTGCTATTTATGGTGCGTTAGAGATATCTGACGATATTGAAATTAAAGACCTAACAATTCCGCTTAAAGTTTATGGCCGTTCAGTCTTGCCGGAAACACTTGGAGATTCAATAGTTGTTAGGGCAACTGTGAGCGCAGAATTAACAAGTGAGGCAATATATAATGATATTCGCTTAAAAATTCAAAAAAGCGCAACAGATTTTAGAGTAGATAACACTTATGCCAATTCAACAATTTATGTTAAAAATGGCGATAGCGTAACATTTAATGGTTTTGTCGTTCAAGAACCAGACGCCTATATTGGCACAATTGTTGCTTCAAATAACGATGTTGTTTCTTTAAATATTTGTACAGTAACTCAAACAGCAGAAAATGTTGCATCAATAGACATTGTGGCGCATAAAGCGGGAGAAGCACATTACACGCTTGTGCTTGAAAGTGGTCTTTCAACACATATCACCATAATAGTAAAAGATGAACTGGATATTGACAACTTGTGGTTTTATGTTGGTACTAACGAAGAAAAAGTTGCCGAAGTTCAGTATAAACAAATAAACAACAACGAAACGCTTGATTTTATTGCTGTGAGAGGACTAGGCGATGTCACAATTTTAGCTAACACATCTCCTCGTGATATAACAGGTCAATCAATGTTTGAAATATCATACCAAACTGATAGCACAAACATTTCAGTAAACCAAAACATGCTCACATTCACATCTGTTGACAACACAAGACAAACTATTCATGTAGAAGTTAGAATGAATAGAATTGAAAATTTTATGCTGGTTGTTGATGACGATGTATTACAAAGCACGCAATTTGATTTTGATGTCATTTGCTTCAAGCCAATATCAAGCTTCACTTTTGATGCTTTAAACAGTGGAAATTTGGACGGTACATATTCAAGTACTGTCGATGTTTATAATTTAAACACTCCACTTGGCTATGTCGACACACCAATGTCAATGCTTAATTTTAGACTTATGCTTGACGGAGTGGAAACGGATGTCAATGATTTGATTCTAAACAACTTAGACCTTGAGTTTGAGTTCTCGGTGTCATCAATTTATGATTCTGCAAATTCAAGATATGAATTGACAGATTCTGGAAGTATTGTTTATGGATATTTTTACAATGATTTAATGACATTTGTATGCGATGCAATCGGGAACCCTATTGCAACATTCACAATAACGGCAAAAATCTATGAATATGGCACAATTATTTCATCTACTGTAAAAATAAACATTGTTCAGTATGTTCAAGTTGAAGAAGTTTGGTTATATAACTATGTTAATGAAATATATCTTGACCCATCACACACCGAAGAGGTAATTTATCCATATATTTTGCCTCAAAATGCAACAAATCAAAGCTTCACAGCGTGGTTTGAACCAAATGAAAATACAAGCTCAACAATAGTTCAGTTGCAATATGATGAAAACAAAATTGTGATTACATACACTGGTGCAGGTGGTGGAAGCGGAGTTATTAAAATTGTTCCAAACTCGTCATTCTACGACAGCGACAGAAATGCTTATAGATTTTCAAAAGATATTCCTATTGTTGTTGGTGATGGTTCAATTTCAAGCCCACTTCATATTGGCACATGGGAGCAATTAAAAACAATTGACCTATCCAAATATTATGTCATTGACGGCACAATAGATGGTGGCGGTGAAGAAATTGCACCTTTGGGCGAGCTAAAAGGCGGAGTCGCTGGTATGACATCAAGTGACGGCTCTGTATCAACAATAACAAACTTCAAAATCACATCTGCCTATGCAGTGACAACAGGCACAAATGCCGGAAATTATTATGGCTTGTTTTCAAGTATTGCAAGTGGAGCTTACTTAAAAGATTTGACAGTAAGTGGCGCAATTGAGATTGACAATATAACAACCACTTCATATATAGGACTATTAGCTGGCGTAAATAACGGAAAGATAGAAAATGTCAATGTCAATTTAAGTCAAAGTACTGTACAAGTGCAGTCAGCAATAACGGCATATATTGGTGGCGGAGTTGGTCAAAATAAAGGCGAATATGTTGTTGACATACAAAACTCATCACCAAACTCCACACTGTTTGTAAATATGCAAACAAATGAAGCTTTTAATGTCAACCTTAGTGGTGGGACAAGTTATGTTGGTGGTGTTGTTGGTGAAAATAGGGGTGTTGTACAGTTTACAAAACCTGCAAATATGAATACATATAACAACTATGGCGTATCTTCACAAGCATACTTAAATGTGTCAGGTTCTGACTCCGATATGGGCGGAATTGGTGGAATTATTGGACAAAATTACGGCGGTGATGTTTTAAATTTGCTTGCCACAGGAAGAGTAAATGCGTCTCAGTCCACAAATGTTGGAGGACTTATTGGACGCATGGACAATGCTGGAAAAGTTTTGAACAACACTTCAAGAGTTTATGTTCGTGGCAACACCTATGTAGCAGGGCTTATTGGATATGTGGTAAATAGTGCATCAGAAGATATCGCAAACAACAAGGTAGAAGCAACAGATGATAGAACAATGCAGGGACTTGATGCGACACTTATTGTTTCAAACACAAGTGCAAGCATTGCAAAAATATTCAATTCGGCAAATGTCAATGTCCATTCTTCAAACACTGCTCTTTCATATATAACAAGGACATTCGTGCAATATGGACAAAGTGGAAACAAAGAAGACATAAATAAATATTATGGCGAACTTGTTGCGGGTGCAAATGTTGAACTTGAACAGTTCGAAAGGGCTTTTGATGTAAATATGCCTCAAAATTATTTAAACCTTAAAACAGATAAAATAGTTTTGATGTATTATGAAGCAAAAGATAGCGTTAACCAAAAATATTTGAATGTTTTGAATACTCAAAGTTTACCTTCCGAAATCTTTGCTCAAAATGTTGAAATAACAATTTCTTCAAATGCAACTTCTGTTGCTTCAATAACAACCGAAGGAAGACTTAGACTTCACAAAACAGGCACTGCGATATTAACATTGACATCAGCTCACAACGCTTCAATAAGTCAACAAATCACATGCGTTGTAACAAACTATGTCAGTGGTGTCAATTTATACTTGTCCTCAGATTACACAAATGAACTCACACAAAACTCACAAATAGGCGTAACAAACAGAAGTACGGTCAACATCTATCCAAGATTCGATGCTGTTGCAAATGTTGGTAATATGCGAATAGAGCTTAAAAACAATAATGTGGCAAAACTTGACATAGAGTCAAACCAAAATGTCAAAGTAATGCAAAGCTCTGGTACAGTGATTTTGCAAGGGGCAGGTACTGAAAGTCAAACTACTCCAGAGGAAATCAAATTTTATATTTATCTCGATGTAAATAACACAAAAATGTATCTAGTGAAAAACGGCGAACAAAACTACACATTTAAGGAAACAACAAAAGACCAAGTTATGCCAAGTGCTGTGCTTTACACGACATACACGCAAGGAATATATAATATTGAGAGTGATAAAACCAACATTTCGCTTGTTCCAAGTGATGTGTTTATGATCAAAGTGAGCTATTTGACAGATGATATAGATGACAAAATTGAACTTTATGTCACATACCTTGAAAATGGTGAAGTACTTAAATTTGGCGAGTCAGATTTTGACAATTATTTCATTGCAAATGTTTCAGATGTTTATTTTGAGAATGGTAGATATTACGTTGATTACACTTTTGAAATGAACACAGAAAACGCAGTAAGAATAGGTAATTATAAATTCACATTTACAGGTTCTGACGGTGCTGTTAAAAAAGATGTTTATGCAACTTTTTCAGCTCAACCAATAAACAATGTTATTGTGAAGAATTATAGTTTCACGAACAACGAAGACGTTATATTGATTGAAACAGATGAAGGATATTATGTCTATAACACAAGTTATTCAATGACCGAAACAAACATAGTAACAGCAGGTGAGCCAAATATATTAAAGGTTGTGATAAATCCAGAATATTCAGATTATGCTTATATTGAAGTAACAAATTCTCAAGAAAATATATCAAGTGGAAATGTTGTTTTGTTTGGGCTCTTGGTTCCAAGAAATAACAAACCAGGGCAAGCAATAATATCTTCTGACGCGTTTTTTACAAGCACGGGCATAAGAGTTATGAAGTCGTCAATAGTTGGTGGCGAACTCAATGTGCTTTACAGAATGGCAACAAATGTCATCGAAGGCGACTCAATCACGCTTTATGTAAACTTCTATAATGCAAAAGGTGAAATAATATACTCTCAGCAACAAAAAGTTTTGACAATTTCTTTAAACAAAACTGTTGAAGTTTCAATCGCAGATAGAGTTGTTTCTGACCATTACTATGTTGCAAGAGGATATAATTATCTATTAAACATAAATACAGTTGGATACAATATTTCAGATGTCATAATTGAAAGTTCTTCGTCTTATGCACAGATAATAAAAGACAATGGAGCATACTATCTAAAAATTGCTGATAACATAAGTTATCCTCATGGTCAGCAATATGGTGGCTATGATGTCACAATCACATACTATGGAACAACCACTGTTGACGGTGTTACAACAAGTGGAATACGAAATTCGTTCATATGCACAATTGTTGAATATGTACTTGGCGACCTTAATGATATGAATGAAGTTTTCGAAAATTCTGAAATAGTACTCAATCGTGGAAATAGTGCAGACATTAGAGATTTGATTATAGACAATCTTGATGTTGAATATTCAGGAAATGCAACAACTGCGGTGAAAGCTTTAAAGGCAAGTTTGAAGCAAAATGGTGTATTCTACTATAAACTTAGTGATGAAAATGGATTTATAAGAATTACTGACCAAACAAATATAAGCACTGACATTGTGGATATAAGTGGCTACAATATAACAACTAAATATGTTGGTGAGAATCTGTTCTCACTTGGTGTGTTTGCAAAACTTCAATACCTTGATGGTTATGTTCAAGTTATGGCACTTAGCGATGAAGAAATAGCAAATATCAGTGATGTTGATATTAAGCAGTTCAATGTTAGAGTAAACCAAACGACATCTCTTGATAGTCCACTACCAATATATACACAAGAACAACTTATGAATATGAGTGATGATAATTACTATATTTTGATGGACGACATAACAATCACATCAGACTTCATCCCAATTGATGCAAGTATTGCAAGACTTGACGGCAATAGCCACAAAATAATTTTCAGTGGAATTTATTCTGATTACACATCAGTAGATAACTTCGGACTATTCTCAACAGTTGATGAAGATTCAGTTATATGTAACCTAACAGTTGAGATTGGTCGAAACACAACATTTAATTTCAGAAATGAAAGTAGTGCGAACTCATTTAACTTTGGACTAATTACTGCTCAAAACAATGGTACAATAACAAATTGTCAAGTTGTTTATCAAGATGACGCGTCATCGCTCATTGTGACCAACTCGGCACCTATGTCACTCACTTCAACTTCAAATATTTCACCTTTTGTTGCGGTGAACTCGGGCTACATCACAAATTCAAGAGTTAATGTTCGCATTGAAAGCTTCGGTGCAAACCTTGCCGGCTTTGTTGCAGTGAATAACGGACATATTGCATCAAGTTATGTAAAGAGAAGTTACATAAGAAATTCAAGTACTAATGTTAACAACTCCACAGCGGGCTTTGTTGCTCAAAACTATGGAACGGTATTTGCAAGTTATATTGAAGGTGCATTTTCCACTGGACTTTCATACATATACGCCACAGATACAAACTACATCATAAGAGCAAACTCAATTGCGGGTGCATTTGCTTATATAAATGAGGGAACTATATCAAATTGTTATGCAAATATTCCATTGACATCTTCATCAATAAACTCTGGATTTGTTTGCACAAATAACGGAGAAATAATATCATCTTACACAACAAGTAAACTTGGAGATAGAGATACAGGTAACTATCCATTCTTCATCACTTGCACAGGAACAATAAGTGATAGTTATTATTTAAGTGATGAAAACTTCAATGTTGGAATAAATGTTTCAAATGGACTTTATGGCGAAGGATTGACTGCAATACCAGTGATTTCGTTTGCTATTGGTTATGCAGTCACATCAAGTGGTTCAGATTACACTGTTGGGGAAAAATTGTTCAATAACTTTGCAATAAACACAAACAACGACATAACAAGTGGTGTTTGGTTCTATGCAAAAGACAACAATTCATATTTAACTAACAACACAATTACCACGGGCTCAAAAATTTCAGCAAGTGATTATAGAAATTATTTGCAATATTCAAGGCTTATCACTGTTCAGAGTTTGCAAAGCGATGGACAATATATGCAGTTTAGAGAAAATAGACCACAACTTGTCACTGCAAATATCATAGCGTCATCATCAAAATATATATCTTCTACTCAATATGTTGAAGAGACGGGCGAAACATTGTATGTTTACGCAGAAACACCTGGCTCTAACACAGAAGGCTCAATGTATAACCCAATTATTGTGACTTCGGCAGTAAGATTTGAAGAAGACTTTATTTCAAACAGCATAAGAAGTGTCAACTCAAAATATTACAGACTTGTAAAAGATATTGACTACACGGCAGAGAATTTAGTTGTAAGTTCGCTATATTCATACACACTAGCAGGATATTTTGAAGGCAATGGCTTGACCATTTCAAACTTCTCAATCAACACAAGCACGGGACTAACATCGGGTGGATACTTTGCACAAATAGGCGATGGCAATGATTATGCAACAATACAAAATGTTGAATTTTCTCCAAAATACATAAATCTTCCAAATGCAGTCAATGTTGGTACGGTTGCAGGTACAGTTTACAGAGTTTATGCTTATAACATAACTGTCGATGGTTATAATTCTGGTAATAGTTCAAATGTCGTTTTGGGTAAAAACATTGTCGGAGGTGTTTTTGGTAGAACGGTAAATTCTTTTGATATTCAAAACATATATTCTTCAATTTCAACAAATGCTTATCAAACAAACAACAATTCTAATTGGACAACTCAATCTGTTCAAAACGAAATACTTTATGAAGAAGGTGGTTCAAACTACAACACAGTTTCATATTCAGGAAGTATTGTCGGTTATCTTGGCGGAGTTGGTGTACTCAAAAATGCAAACATAACAAACGCCGTTGCAACAATAGGAATGGTGAGCGGATTTATGTTTGGCGGAGTTGGTATGAATGCGGAAGTTCGTGATGTTTCGTATGAATACGAAGTGCTTGACAATTACTTTATTCGTGCAAGTGCTTATGGTGGTGTTATTGTCGGTGACCTTAAAGGTACATTAAGAAATGTCAAAGTTTCAGGCGTAAGTACAGAGAACGGCGAAGATGTGACGACATATTATATCTTTAATCTCACGCCAAAAATTCCAATCGCAGTTGGTGGACTTTGTGGAATTGTCAGAGGAACTACACAACAACCAGCAAACATTTATGATTGTGATGTTGACATTAATATACAATTTAATAATACCATTGTCGTTGGTAGTGTGGGCGGACTTGCAGGTAAAGTTTTGCAAAGTGTGACAATAGACAATAGCAACTTTACAGGTGATTTAACCGGGCAAAATGCACTTGGTGGAATTATTGGCGAAGTGAAATTTAGTGGAACTTTTGGCAATATCACAATCACCGATTTTGCAGTTGGTGGAGATGATGCAACTAATCTCACACTAATAAAACCAGCACAAGAAGAAAAATCAGTCGCAAGTTATGCTGGAAGTGTTATTGGTTTAATTACAAGTGACGGTGCTAGCATAACAAAAGGTGGCACTTTGGAAATAATTGCAAACAGTATCAACACTTCAATTTCATCTGATATCAGCATTTATGGCGACAATTCAATAAGTGACACAAATCAAGTGTCAGAGCTTTATGGTGTTTATATATCCAAGCTTATTGGTGGATACTCTGGAAGTATCACTGATGAAGTCAACGACATCCAGTTGGAAATATACGGGCTAAATGTGGAAATTGATTTATCAATAAAAAATTTGCGTGTTGGTAATACGAGTACAGGAGTCCCACATCAGTATGCAATATATTTGGCAACAGTTGTTTATGACTTTGATGCAGGTGATTATGTGGGATTAGATGTTCCAGGTGGCGATTACACTTTAAATGGCATTGCAAATACTTGGAATAGTTATTATGTACTTATTAGTGAAGATAAAATCACGGAAGGATAAAAACAATGAAGTTTAACTTCATTGTTTTTTTATGCGTAAGTATTTGAAAAAAAATATATTTGTGATAAAATAAAAATGTGAATTTTCAAAAATATTTATTAAAACAAAAATATATGCAAGATATATTACGCCAAAAAGCACAAAGAAAACTTGTTGGTGGTTATCTTTTTTATTGTCCCGATACACTCACACTTGATGAAATTTTGCTGGTTTGTGCAAAACAAATTTTGTGTGACGGCGGTGGCGACGATAATTGTCCAACTTGTCAAAAAATTCAGTGTGGGTCGCACCCTGATGTGTGCGTGTATCCAAAAGGTGATGCATTCAGCACAGATGATTCGCAAGGGGTGATACTTGACGCAAAAAAAAAGGAAATTATGGGCGAATATAAAATCATAATGATAAAAAATCTTGAAAATTCAAGTGAACAGTCACAAAACAAACTACTGAAAGTTTTGGAAAGCCCGCCAAAAAACACCATATTTTTGATATCAACAACCAATTTAAACAAAGTGCTTTCAACGGTGAAGTCAAGACTATTAAAAGTTGATATCCCACCATTTGATGAAGACGCTTTGACACAAATTTTTTCTGACTATCAAAGTCAACAAGATTTTTCACTTGCCATGGACTATTCAAAC
Source organism: uncultured Clostridia bacterium (assembly GCA_944384385.1). Classification (GTDB taxonomy): domain Bacteria; phylum Bacillota; class Clostridia; order Christensenellales; family UBA1242; genus UBA5893. The sequence continues at coordinate 16,800 of CALWTG010000012.1, forward strand.
GGCTATATTGGTGAAACAAAGCAAATTTTACTTGACCAAGACTTTATGACAAATTACAATTTAGCAAAAAACATTGTCACAAAGCTCAAATCAAGTTCCCAAATTGTTGACTATATTGTGCCAAAGATGACAAAAAGTCAGTTTCTTGGCACGGTTGGACTTATGCAAAATATGTATAGAGACATCGCCCTTGTAAAATCAAAAAACAGCAATTTGGTCAAAAATAAGACTCTAATTGGCGTTTTCGAAAGTATTTCTGATGAATTTTCAATGAAGGCGATTGTTGAAATAATAAAAAGAATAAACGATGTGAACAAAAAACAATATTCAAATGTAACGCTTTCACTTTTGTTTGAGAGTTTGCTTACTAGCATTTTGGAGGTAAAATATTTATGCGCATAGATAAAGTTGATGTATCATATGAGCCAAACGGAAAAATATATTCTTTTTTAGCAAATGGTATGGCACTAAAAAAAGGAGACAAAGTTGTAGTTGACACTGCACGAGGTTTGGAGCTTGCATATGTCGTTGCAGATGTTGAATATGTGGAAAATTATCCACATGAGGACCAGTTAAAAAAGGTTGTTAGAATGGCGACCGATGACGACATTAAACAAAAACAAAGAAATGTTGAAAAAGAAAAAGAAATCAAAAAAACGGCAGAAAGTTTGAGTCAAAGCCTTGGTCTTGATATGAAGATAACAAATGCAGAACTCAGCCTTGACCAATCAAAAGTTGTTATCAACTTTACATCTGACAACAGGGTGGACTTTCGTGAGCTTGTGAAAAAACTTGCAAGCATTTATAGGTGCAGGATTGAACTTCACCAAATAGGTCAACGCGTGGAAACTCAGCTTCTTGGTGGTCTTGGCCCATGCGGTAGAGAAGTTTGTTGCAGTAGATTTTTAAAAGACTTTGACCATGCCACAATCAAAATGGCGAAGAATCAAGGACTTAGCCTCAACCCAACCAAAATAAGTGGACTTTGTGGCAGGCTTATGTGTTGCCTTGCGTATGAAAATGAACACTACGCCGAAATTGCAAAGAAAATGCCAAAAATAAATTCACAGGTCAAGACAAAAGACGGAATTGGTAGAGTTGTTTATAATAATTTATTAAAACAAACTGTTGATGTTAAATTTGAAAAAGGTGATAGTTTTGAAATTGTAAACTATGCACTCGACGAAATCACCATTTTAGAGGTCAAAGATGTTAAGGCTTGATGACCTTATGCTTGATGGGCTCAAACTTTATCAATATGTTGACGGATATAACTTCACAAGTGACAGTGTGCTTTTAAGCAATTTTATCAAAGCGCCAGCGTCCAGCGTTTGCGTTGAAATTGGCACGGGCAGTGGAATAATATCAATACTTTTATCACACAAACAAAATGTGAAAAAAATATACGCCTTTGAAATTCAAAAAAAATATAGCGATTTAGCTAAAAAAAATATTGAATATAACAACATAGAAAACATTGAAGTGATAAATGATGATATAAAAAATTATGCAAAATACATCAAAAACCAAGTTGATGTTGTCTATGCAAACCCGCCATATTTTACTGGCGAAATAACAAGTCCAAATGAAGAAGTGGCAATTGCAAGACATGAAAAATATCTTCCCTTAAATGTCGTGGTCAGCGTTTCGAGTAAACTATTAAAAAGTGGTGGCAGTTTTTATGTCGTCTATCCAGCGAATAGGCTATGTGAACTTATTGTTGAACTTGTAAAAAATAAATTGATGCCAAAGAAAATGTTTTTTGCACAGCCAACAAAGGACAAAGATGCGAGCACAGTTTATGTTATGTGTAAAAAAGACGCAAAGTTTTCAGTTAAGGTTATGCCAGTGCTTATCACTAACGACCTTGACGGCAACTATGTGCAAACAATTCAAAAATTATATCGTGATGAGGTAAAATAATGGTATATTTTGTATCCACTCCAATAGGTAATTTGAAAGACATTTCGCTAAGAGCGCTTGAAACACTGAAAAGCGTTGATGTCATTGCGTGCGAAGACACAAGAAATTCATTGAAACTACTCAATCATTACGATATTCACAAAAAACTAATTGCATATCACAAATTTAATGAAAAAACAAGTTCAAAAGGTATTGTTGACCTAGCCAAAGAAGGCAAAAACATCGCAGTAATAAGTGACAGTGGAACGCCACTTATCTCTGACCCCGGCGAGATACTTACAAAGAGTTTGATTGAAAATAACATTGAGTTTACTGTAATACCAGGCGCAAGTGCAGTTTTGTCGGCACTTATTTTAAGTGGTTTTGCAGGAAGTGAATTTTGTTTTGTGGGCTTTTTAAGTGAACAAAACAAAAAGAGGAAAATGCAACTTGAAAATGTCAAGAACTTTTGTGGCGCAATAGTTTTTTATGTTTCGCCTTACAATGTTTTTGATGACATAAAATGCATATATTCATGCCTTGGCTCGCAAAAAG
>CALWTG010000013.1 GCA_944384385.1 uncultured Clostridia bacterium
AAATGTTGAACTTGCTCTAACCATCGCAGGACTTGATAAAAAGACAAAACGAGAAAAAGCAACAAACGCACTAATTCGCGTGGGACTTGAAGAACAGCTTCATAAAAAACCAAATCAGCTTTCTGGTGGTCAGATGCAAAGAGTTGCAATCGCAAGAGCAATAGTAAACAACCCAAAAATTATTTTGGCAGACGAACCGACGGGCGCACTTGACTCAAAGACTAGCAAGCAGATTATGGAGCTGTTAAAAGAAATTGCCGGTGACCACCTAATCATCATGGTCACCCATAATGCCGAACTGGCAAAAAAATATTCTTCAAGAATAATAAAGCTTCTAGACGGTGAAGTAAAGTCAGATTCTAACCCATATGACATAGAAAGCAATCAATCACAAGACAAAGAAGTACCGGAAGTTGCAAAAGAAAATTTAGTGCAAAATCAAGAAAATGACGCAAAAAAGACCAAAAAAAACAAAAAAAATAAGACATCAATGAGTTTTTGGACTGCTTTTATGCTTTCACTAAAAAATCTCATAAGCAAAAAAGGCAGAACATTTATGACAAGTTTTGCAGGTAGCATAGGAATAATAGGTATTGCACTTGTGCTTGCAGTTTCAAACGGCTTTTCAACATACATAAACGACTTGCAATCAACAACGCTTTCAGGCTACCCTATCGCAATATCAACAGTGACAGTTAATATGGACAGCATAACAGCAGGACTAACCAATATGGGCTCAGACCAACAACTCACCGAATTCCCAGACTCAAACGAGATTATTTCATATGATATTGGTCGCGACATGATTCAAAGTCTTGCAAAATTATCTCAATACAACTTCATATCTCCACAGTTTATTGAATATATGCAAAAGTATAAAGAAGAAGATGAGAAAAAATTAGACATACACAAAACATTAAACGCAATGGACTTTTCATACGCCTACGCAATGCCAGTCTATACCAAAAATGCAAACAACGAAATTATATCTGTAAACACTTCACTTGAAAACAGTACAATCAGTGGCTTGCAAAACGGTAATTTTTGCGAAGGTATTTCAAACTCAGACTTTATAAAAGAAAATTATGATGTAATAGCAGGAAGTTATCCAACCGAGATGACCGACCTTGTGCTTGTTGTAGATTCATATAACAGAGTGCCATCGTCAACCCTAAAAGCACTCGGAATAGATAGCAAAGAAAGTTACACATTTGAAGACATTTTGAATAAAGAATACAAGGTATTCACAAATAATATCTATTATAAATATGACGAAAATAGTGAAAATAAATACACCGCCCTCACACTAGAAAATGATAGCGAAGCAATTTCAACCTATTATAATTCAACAAATAATCCAGATGTAATAACCTGCAAAATTTCAGCAATTCTTAGAGTAAAAGAAAACAATCCAACATCATTATACTCAGAAGGAATAAGATATTCATCACAACTAACTGAATATTTAAGACAAATAAACAAAAATTCCGCAATAGTTCAAGCACAACTAGACTCAGACCAATTTTTTGTTCCATTCGTTTTTGATGTTTCAGAATTAAAAAGTTTTGTTGACCAAGAACAAGGAATATCCTCCACTTTCAATTCTGCAGACGAACTTATTTTCTTTGCAAAAATGGCATATGGAATTGTTTTAAAGGTAGACGAAGCAAGACAATATGCACTACAAGCACTTGGTGCAAGCGACATACCTGTTGCAATAACACTATATCCAAAAAGTTTTGACGCAAAAGACGAAATAGCAAATTATATAAGCGATTGGAACAAAGAGCACCCTGACAATAAAATTACATACAGTGACCAAACGGCGTTTTTGACAGATACAATGGGTCAACTTGTAAATATCATAAGCTATGTTCTCATTGCATTTGCATCAATATCACTTATTGTTTCATCAATTATGATTTCAATAATCACATATGTATCAGTTATTGAAAGAACAAAAGAGATTGGAGTCCTTAGAAGCATAGGAGCAAGAAAGAAAGACATCTCACGCGTATTCAACGCCGAAACTCTTATCATAGGTCTTTGTGCCGGAATACTAGGAGTGGCAGTAAGTTTTGTGCTCACCTTCCCAATAAATGCGATTGTGAGAAGTTTAGCAGGAGAAAGTTTCACTGCCAACATAGCAATATTGTCACCAATAAGTGCACTGATTTTGGTCGCAATAAGCGTAGTTCTCACAATGGTTGCAGGCTTCATTCCTGCAAAAATGGCAGCAAAAAAGGACCCTGTGAAAGCATTAAGAACAGAATAGACAAAAAAATACATAAATTTTGCCCATACCTCTTGACAAAACACATATGTTTATCATAAAATATATGTGTTATCGCGGGGTGGAGCAGCTAGGCAGCTCGCTGGGCTCATAACCCAGAGGTCGTAAGTTCAAATCTTACCCCCGCAACCAGTGAAGACACTCTGTTGAGTGTCTTTTTTTATGGGTAAGTTTGAACTTATATTACCTCACCTGTCGTAAGTTCAAATGTTACCCCATAGCCAAATAAATGCCACACCAAAGCGCGTGGCTTTTTTTATAATTACTAGTTAAATCAAAAAAAAGTGCCACGCTTCACGGCGTAACACTTCTTTTGTTTAGTGTGTATAATGATATATCACATAATATATTTTTAAATTCTATTTAAATATGACTTTTCTCCCCCAGCCTAAATGTTACCACCAATTTGGAAAGCGGGGCGCGCGGCATTGAATATGATAACCAAGTGGGAAATGATGACACCGACATCGCCGACATAATATGCGCCACATGTATCCGAAGAGTAAGGCGAACGCAACCACCAAACGTCAAGCCTCTGTTCTTCCTCATCACTTGTAAATATAGTGTTGGCTTCGGCTACGGATAATAACCAGAACTTGTCAGAACCTGTATCACTTAGACCATAAACATCACCCTGTGGAACTGTCAATGCTTGACCTTCTTCGCTTATATCCTTATATAAATCATTTGTTAGACTTCTTGCAAATATTTCGTTATATATTATATCTTGCTCTATGTCTATATTTAAGTCTGTTACCATATTGCTTGCTTGTGCTTGTGTGTTTTCACCTATTGTAACCGTGTTATCTTCACTAATGGTCGGTTCCCCTATTCCAAAAAGAACCCCAGCATCTACCCATGATGAATGTTTTACTACTTTATTATCGCCTGTGTAGTTCATCCATCTTCTTACTGTACTTGTCTTGTACTCATTTGCATTTGTTCCATATTCTGCATTTGTTCCATCCTTACTTTCCACGTCAATATCAATTTTCGTTTGGTATGCACAAATTGTTCCTGTATAGTTATTTGCTAAATATTCATCTACTGCCTGCATGCCTTCTTGTGTTAGATTATTTATTAAAATATCATATGGCTCAATTATGTATTCAACTGTTAAATTTGTTTCAAGTAAATATGTCCCGTTAAGTGAAGACAAGTCGGTTGGAGTGCTACTACCTTGCGTCCTTGTTGTGTCGGCTACATATCTCCAACGAATATACTCATTTTCTGTTGCTCTCATTACTGTGCCCATTTCAACATAGTAATAATCTGTATCTTGCATAAGTAGACTTGAAACATCTTCTAGTGACACTGTTGCCATCACTCCATCCAAAGAGATAGGCTGTTGTGTTTGGTTATAAAATTTTATTGTATATGTCTTTTCTTCACCATCTTGAGGCAAAAATATGCTTGTGCTATTCACTCTAAGTCCGTCTGGTAAATTTTCATATGTCAAACGCACCCTTTGATATGCGCTTGTTGAATTTTTTGCACTAAGCACAATTTTTGCAGTCAATTCTTCTTTTGGGGCTATCTCTTGTGCTCCCATAGATATTGTGCCAACACTTGCAAAACTTGCGTCTTCATATGTCGTCGTCGAACTTCCAACTGTCACACTTTTTACCACTGCCGTTGTTTCGCTGTCAGACAACTGTATGTTTGAATATCCAAATGTTGCCTCTCCCATTCCAATTTCAACTTTGAAACCAAAATCTCCACTGGCACTTCTTGTCACATCTTGTAGCGCTAGACCAATAACAAGCCTTCCCGTAGTGTAGGCATTTTCTCCACGGGGTGCGATGTTTATCCCTGTTGGCACACTAAAATATGTGTTTTGTGTACTCACAGTTGTTTTGTTGGTAACAATTGCATGAACTGATTGACTGCCATAGTTTGCTATATCTATCACAATATAAAAGGCATAGCCTGTCTGGTCAGTATCGTCTGGCGCACCATATGTAAGATTTGGTACATCATAGTTGCTTGCTCCCGGCTCTGTTACGCTCCCCGTTTCTGCATCATAACCCTCAAATTCGTTTTTGTAGCCTTCCCCTGTCAACTGAGCAAAATCGCTTGAAATATTTTCCCCAGCGTTTGTTATTGTTGTTGCGTTTTCATTATTTTGGCTTTCGTCAATTGGTGTGGTGCTTGTCGCTCTATATACCCTTGTGTTTATATTCACAAACACATCTTTCACTTCATAGCTAACACTACCATTTACTGTGTAACTTACGCTCATTGCACTGTAAACACCAAAGCATAGCATTGCCACACTTAGACATAATGACGCCAAACTAAAAAATAGTTTGAATTTTCTATTCATATCCTCTCCTTTTTTAGACTGCCTAAAAACTTCGCAATGCTTTTATGTAGTCTGGTTTAAATAGCCAAAATTCTAATCGCTTAACAAATGCTTGTATAAGTTTAGTATATACGAATATTGTTCGTAAATCAAACTTTTTAGCATTTTTTTGGTTAATTTTAAAAGTCTATAACTATTTTTCCCCCCCTCTCCCCCCCTATGTTTGTCAAGCGTTTTTTCAAAATTTTTTATTTTTTTTTAAAAAAACGCAAATATTACGATTTATACTCGTTAAAAACGCTGGTTTTTGATACATTTGTTCACTTCGTGCTTCTAATTACATAAAATTTTCAGCAATTCTTTTTATAACTTCACTCATGCCAACTCAAGTCGCCCTAATTTGCTCGTTTGACACAAAGCACTTTTTTGTTTGACAAACATACCAAAAATTTGCATACTGAAATTAAGGAGGTTTGTTATGTCAACACAAACAAAGAAAAATTCAAAATTGTTATGGATACTAGCTATTGCCATAGTCGTTATTGTGGCTTGCGTTTTACTCATCGTTCTTTTACCAAAGAAGACATCACCATATGCCGTTATGGAACTTGATGTCAATCCAAAAGTACAATTTGTACTTGACACCGACAACAAGGTCATGCATGTTAACTACATAAACGAAGATGCAGAAACTTTGCTATCTGATGAAAAAATTGAAGGACTTGATGTCAAAAAAGCAACGGAAAAATTTGTAAATCTTTGCATAGAGGCAGGTTTTATGGATGTCGACACCGAAGGCGACACTGTCAATGTTACAATATATTGTGACAATTCTGACAAAATTGAAAAGCTTGCGTTAGACATAAAGCAAACAATAAACACGTATTTTGGCGAAAACGGAATAATTGCTGGTGCAGTTATGGATATCAAAACAAACTTTGAAGAAGCATATCAAAACATTTCACAAAATGCCAGTGATTTTGCAGATATGACCCAACAAGAAATATTGTCCCTAATCGATGAAACATCAGAGGACTTAAAAGATATTTCAATAAGTCTTCGTACCAAACTATATGATTTCATAACACAGCTAAAAAACGATCCACTTTTTGAAAATATGCCAACTTTGGAAGAAAAAATAGCACAATTTAAAGAGCAACTTGAAAACGCTCCAATTCTTACAGATGCGCAAAAAGACGAGATCAATAAGCAAATTGATGAACTTCAAAAAAATCTTGATGAATTAAAAGAACAATTTAGAGCCTTCATTGATGAGGAGATAGAACAGCTAAGAGAAATGAGCAAAGAATTTTTTGAGAATGCAAAACGGCTTCTTGATGAAAAAATCGAGCAAACTCGCGCACTTATTGAAGCACACAAGCAATACTTTGAGCAAAACAAAGAACAAATTCTTGCACAAATAGAACAATATCAAAACTCTTTGGCGTAAAAAAGAACAATACAAAAAAACACCCGTTTGGGTGTTTTTTTATAGTTATTTATTCTTCCTTTTTATCATTGTTATCTTCATGACCTTTAAGTTTATCTTTCACTCTTGGGTGAAAAATTAACACGAAAGGCAAGAAAATAAGCATACTGACAAACAAGATTGCAAAAATAGTTCCTAAATCCATATTCTTTCTCCAATGTTCATATATATATTACATTAGTGCCACAAAAATGTCAAGATATGATTTCTCTGTCCTCTTCCCTTTTTTGTTGACTTAATTCGGACTTTTTAGAAATTTTAACACTTTTCAAATTACTTTTTATTTCTCTAGCCAAGTCTTCTTTTCCACATTGTTTACAAAGTTCAATAAAAGTTTTTGCTTTGTCGACACTTTTCTTTGCTTTTTTAAGTATATCATCAGACTTGCTGTCGAGAACTTTGGCTGCATCTTCGATGTCTCCAAATTCTATCAACTTTGACAAAAACTTTTCTTCATTTACTCCTTTTTGAAGAGCAAAATCCCTAATCTCAAAAACATTATTGTTATGTTTTAAAAATCTGTCTTCCAAAACTGACAACGTTTTTTTATCACACACTTTCGCAAAGGTTTTGCATTCATAATCACTACCATTTTCAAGAACATACTTACGAATTACAGGATAATCTTTGTCAAAAACATCTTTATTCTTAATCAAAAGTCCATCAATGGTTGAAAAAGTGCTCCAAATTCCTCCAACTTGCTCGCTTTGTTTTGCCTTAAAATAAAATCTTGAATCTGTCCAAGGAAAAGAGCGGTACATATCACCAATAATTCCCGAATCGCCATTCGCTAATACAATTTCTGCATGTGTCAAAAATTCATAAGGAAATTCATCAAACTCATCTGCAAATTGCTTAATAAACACATAACTCTTTGACGCATTGCGTTCATGTAACAATACTGTACTCACCTCAATAAATTCACGGTCAAATTTTGAACGCAAAATCGTTGAAGTCCCCGACGCTTTCATTTCATCTTTCAATTTTGAAAGTTTAGCAAAAATATTTGATTTCAAAGGCTTTCTAAATAAAGATTTTAAATTAAATTTCATTTTACTCTCCAAATCTTGCTTTGATTTTAACATTGAAATGCAATTTTGTCAATATGGCATAATTTAAAATTAGCACAAAAATAATTGACACCAATAAAATAGTATGTTAAACTACCTAAGTTTTGTAGGCTCGTCAATTATAGCCACTCAAACAAACAAAGTAGTCTTGAGCAAAACAAACAAATTTAATTGTACGGCAAACGCTAAGGTAAAGGCAAAAAGCTTTCCAAACCTTAAAGTGATAACAAAACACCACACGCTGAAATATTTGTCGAACAAATAAAAACAAAATAATAAAATTATGGAGAAGTACCCAAGAGGTCGAAGGGGCTCCCCTGCTAAGGGAGTAGGCTTGTAAAAGGGCGCGAGGGTTCAAATCCCTCCTTCTCCGCCAATTGTGAGCAATCCGAACCCTTTGGGTTTGATTGCTCCTTTTTATTTTCTATATATTCAATTTCTTGTGATATGTCTGGCTTTTCACTTAACTTTAATTGTTTACTTTTATCACTTGTTATATTAAAGCAAATTTCACAATGGTCATCGTATAAAACAACTCTATTTACAAACATATCAATTAGTCTTTGTTTTGCATTTTCAAGAGAATAATCTAAATCTTTAAAAGATTTCAAATATTCATACACAAGTTCTTCACTTAATGGTTTGATTGATAGCATTTGTCTGCTAGCAATTTTTTCTTTTATCTCTCGTATCCTTATTTCAAGTTCTTTCATTCTATCATTTGTTGTGTCGTTAAATATTCCATTTTCAAGAGCAGTTAAAATGTTCTTTAACTTTTTGTTATTGTCTTGAAGTTCTTTATTTAAGCTTTCTAAAATTGTATCTTTTTCAATGCTTTTGTTATATGTATCAGCTAATACTTTACTTATACTTTTTAAGTTTGTATGTTGCATAAATTCTTGTGTTGCAGACAAAACTATTTCTTCTATATAATTTTTAGAAACAGATTTCTTATCACATTTAGATTTATTTTTCTTTTTTGTAAAGCATTTGTAATAATTGTAAATTGTGCCAAGTTTACCCTTGCCACTATCTCCAGTCATTAAACTACCACATTTGCCACAAATTAACTTGCCACTTAAAAGATAATTAACTTCTGTTTTGTGATGAGCAGAAGTTCTTTTTGAGATTTTTAATTTTTCATTTACTTCATCAAAAAGTTGTTCGCTTATTATTGCAGGAAAAATATTTGTGTAAACAGTGCCATCTGCATATACACAACCTTTATAATTTTCGTTTCTTAATATCCTAGAAACAGAGTTTATTGTCCAATCTTTGCCGTATGCGTTCTTTATTCCTTTGTTATGTAAAATCTTTACAATGTCTTTAATACATCTGCCACTTATGTATTCATCAAATATTAACTTAACAATGTTTGCTTGTTCTTCGTTAACACTAACTTTTTTGTCAACAACATTATATCCATAAGGAGTTCTACCACCTGTAAAAAGTCCCTTTATTCTGCTTTCTTTTAGTCCACGCTTAACTTTTTGAGATAATTCAACAGAATAATACTCTGCAAGTCCAACAAGCACACTATCGAGCAAAATGCCTTCTGGTGCGTCCGAAATATTTTCAGTTGCAGAAATCAACTTAACACCATTTTTAAGTAGTATTGCACGATTAACAGAGCTGTCATATCTTGATCTTGAAAATCTATCTAACTTATATACTAAAACAAAATCAAAACCCTTATTCTTGCTATCATAAAGCATTTGTTGAAGTGCTGGTCGCTTGTCATTTGTTCCTGTCATAGCCCTGTCAATATATTCATTAACAACAATCAAACCATTTCTTTCAGCATATTCTTTGCACACTCTAAGTTGCCCATCAATGCTTTGTTCTGTTTGACTATCACTTGAATATCTTGCATATATAACAGCTTTGTTCATATTTTTTCTCCTTTAATCTATATTCACCCAAATCACAGCACCCATGGGGTGTTTATACGGAATTGGATTATCATATTTTTGTGGATTTTGTAATACCCACGCATAAGTATTTTTATAAGGCAAAATATCTTGCTTAACATTTATGCAATGTTTGTTTACACTAATTTTATATTGATCTAAATCAAGTTTGATACTATCTACAAGTTCACACTCGCCAAATATTTGTTTGCTACCACTTTTTATTAATAATATCTTTCCACGAATCCTCGTATTAGAACTTCTTATTTCCCATGTCTTATTTCCAGATAAAATTAAGTTTAACCATTTTTCTTTAATAATTAGTGCTTTCATTACATTCCTTTTTAATGTGACTTAAAGTCGGTTGTAATATAAGTCACATTATTGTTATCATTATAATGTAAAATTTTTATAAAGTCAATAAATATGGAGAAAACAATGATTAAAGAAAAAGTTGGACAAAGAATTAAAGAATTGAGAACAAATTTAGGATTAAGCCAAGAAGAATTTGCGTTTAGATGTGAGTTGGATAGGACTTATATAACAAGTTTAGAGCGGGGAAAGAGAAATGTATCTCTAACAAATCTAGAAAAAATAGCTAAAGCATTTAATATGACCTTAAGTGAATTTTTTAATTTTGATAACTAAAAGGGAGAAAATTACTATGATAACATTAGAAGAATTTATAGAAAAATTTAAAGAAATACAAAATATGGGTTGGGTTAAAACACATAGAAAAGGAACAACTGGAATTGGTAAAACTTTAGAAGATTTATTAGGTATTAGAGAAAACAATATACAAGGACCTGACTTTGGAAAATATGAATTAAAGTCTAAAAGAAAAAATGCAAATAGTATGTTAACTCTGATTACAAAATCTCCAGATATACCTGATAAGGCAAATACTCAATTAAGATTAAAATTTGGATATAGCAGTAATGCGTATAATAACAATGAAAAGGTTTTACACACAACATTAACTGCTACAAAATTTACACAGATATCTAACACTGGACATTCTCTCAAAGTTGTTTGTGATGAATCAAAAATTTCAATAGTGTCTGAAAACAATACAATTGAGGCTTCTTGGGATATTGATTCTTTGAAAGATGTAATGACTAAAAAATTAGGGGATCAATTTGTTTTTGTAAGAGCAGAAAGTAAAGGAACTGGTGAAGATGAAGAATTTTTGTTTACTGAAGCTTATTTGCTAGATGGCTTTAATTCTGATGCTATTATAAATCTTGTAAAAACAGGTGATATACTTGTAGATTTAAGGATTGGTCAATATCATTCAGGGAAAAATAAAGGGAAAACACATGACCACGGAACAGGTTTTCGTATATTTGAAAAAAGTTATCATTTAATATTTAACATAAAAAAAATAGCATAAAAAAGTTGAGATTAATTCTCAACTTTTTTTAAAACAACAATTATTTCTTTTGTCATAGTTGCAACTCTTTTACCAGTTTCGTTTGTTGGAGAGTTTAGCGATGGCATAGATTTGTTTATGATATTTCTTCCAAAAGTATATATATAATTAAGTCCATATTTTTCAGCCATTTCAGTAATTATTTTATCTGTTCTAAGATTTTCTCCTTTTACTGTTCTATTCCCAACAACCCAATATTGATATCCACCGATTTTCATTTTCTTAGTTATTCCGTAAATACATTTATCCAAATCAATATAAAAACTAAAAACATCATCTGCCCTAAACGGATCTACATTCGCTATTTTTGTTAAAGAATTAACCAATGTTTTACTTTCCAAAAAACTCCATTGTGTTTTATCTTTGTAAGGTATTCCACCAAGCAATGATTTATCTAATGTTTTTATATCAATATCATCCGAAATCTCTAAATCCAACCACTGTAAAGATAATCTTGAATATTGACCATACGCAACAGTAGTTTGGCTATCTCCATATGGCGGAGAAGTTATCACTAAGTCTATTGAATTATCAGGAATAGATTTAATGCTTTTTATATTTCTTGTATCACCACTAATAATTTTAACATTTGAATTAGAACTTTCTAAAATTTTGACAAATTCTCTCATTTTAGAAATATTTTTTTCTAATATAGTTAAAAATTCATTTTTAGTGTTTGTAGTGTTTTTTAATATTTGCTCTTTGCTTATTCTAACTAATTTAAACTCTCCATTTTTAGTATTTGACACTTTCCTAATAGTTTCACTAAATGTTATTAATAAGAAATCTCTTATATCTTTTTGCTTAAACATTTTTATAACATTTTTTATTATTTGCAGTGAATATATTGTTTTGGGAGTAAACCAAAACCCAATATTCTTAAAAGTTGGGAAAATAAAATCATCGCAATATTTTTGTTTATATTCTTGAAAATATAATTCTGTTTCATATCCCCAGCCTTTTTTTTCTGTGATATCAAGTTTCTTTTCATCAACAATAAAATGATCAAAGTTATTAATTTTGTCGTTGTATTTATCAAATTCATTGTTTAATTTTTTTATAAAATTATTTTCAATTTGATAAAGTTGTTTTTCCGACAATTTTGTGGTTCTAACTTTACTTAATAACTTGGCTAAAGGGTTTAAATCAACTCCATATATATTATTAATATTAGCAACTTGACTTTCAATTAACACAGAGCCAGAACCCATAAAGGGGTCAAGAATTGAGTTTACTTCTTGATGTTTTTTTGCAATTCTAATCAAATTCCTACTAATAGGAGCAACCATTACTGCAGGATAACCATGTATTCCATGAGTATAACACCTTGTATCTTCATTTTTGAAATCCCAGTAGTTATCTGATAATGAAGAAAATTCACTTATTAAATCTTTATCTTGCTCAGTTAAACTATTATTCATTCTTGCTTTGCTCCTTTCCATTTATTTTTACAATCTCTTCTAAAGCTTTCACAACATAAGTATTTATACTCAAACCAGTTTCAATTGACAAATGTCTCATTTTCTTATGAAGTTCAGGTGATAGCCTAATTAATATAGATTTGTATTTTTTATTATCATCCATAATTACTCCTATATGATATCATAATATGATGATATCAATATATCGTAAAAAAGTCAATTATTTTGAAGCTTATTGTTAAATTTATAGGAAGCAGGATAAGGAAATAGACTCAAAATCGTATTTTAGATGTGAAGAAGCTTTATATAATAAGACTTTCTGATGATTCACCCCTAAAAAGCCAAAGTTTCACTTTTGAGTCATTTCCCCTTATTAGACCAAGTGGGATACCCACTTGTCTTTTTTTGTCGAAAATATAGAAAATTGGAAAGAAAAATGTTATAATAATTATGGACTTTAAATAGTCCAAGTGTTTTTCGGTGTTATTCGCTTTTTAGTAAGTAATTATGAGAAAAACGAATAACAATCAATGTTTTATTGATTGTAAAGATATAGATGAAAACACTGCTGTTTTTGATTTTAATTCAAACGAACTAAAATTAGGTAAAGTCAATTTAAACTCAAAGCTGATAGAGAAAATATCTTTTCTTCTTGCTCATGATTTAAAAACCTTTGCCGAAACAAACGGCAACTTTTCAAACCTATCAGCAAATGCAGTTTATACTCATTTGCATAACAATCAATAAAACAAAAAGGAAGAGAAATTATTTCTCTTCCTCTTTTATATCTAACCCATATTGTCTTATTAAGGATTCAACCCTATAAACACATGATTTATCGTTTTTGTATTTTGTCTTTATAGAATTCAATTCATTCAATAAACTCTCTTTTAATTCAGGCACTTCTTCACTTATAATTTGACAAATTAAATGATTTAGTCCCCATAAATCTTCATTTATATCGCCATTAATTTTTTGAATGAAAAACTTGTTTTCTTTCAGGTGCTTTTTAATAAATATTTTTGACTTATCATCAAGTAATCTATATTCTTGTGACAATTCATACAAACCCACTTTCAATATTTTTAAATCTTCAATATTAAGTTGCGATACTATGTTATATTTTTTTTGATTATCACAATATTCTCTATATTCTTTTATTACCTTAAGAAATGTTTCATTATGTTCACCGAAGCTATCTAGTCTAAAATGAATATCATTTAACTTTTTAAATAATTTATCTTTATCAATAAACGACAAATCTAAATAATCAGCATAACAATACCAGTCTCGAATAAATTGATTAATCGTTGAATGATTATAATTTAAGTCTTTTGGAATAGACAATATTAATTCATATTGTTTTTTGATAATGTTAATCTTATTTTCATCTGATGCATAAAAACAAGATTGAAAAACATCATTTTCGCGTGATGAGTAAATATTATCTAATGATTTATAATTTTCGTTAAGATAAATTTCATTTATTGCTTCAATTAAATCAATATCATCTCTTAAAGAATTATCATATGATGATAATATATTTCCAATGCTTTTTGCACTATATTTTAAGTAATCATATTCTATGCATTTTTCTTGGTATTTTTTAAAATATTTTCCAGTCATTAATTCATTAACAACGTAAATACATATTTTCATTATTATGGCGAATTTATTACAGGGATATTGTTTATCTTCAATATATCTTTGAATTTGTAAAAATAGAGCATTTGACTTGATTGCCATTCTAATATTCTTATTAAATTCCAACAAAATTCTATCATTGATAAATTTTGCATTGTTTCCCAAAAGTGAAATTATTACATCTTCAGGATTCTCTGTTATTTTATAAATTCTATCAAAAATTTTTTCTTTGTAAAATCCTAATATGTCATCACTCAGATTTATTTTTGATATATAATGTTCTAATACTTCCTTATCATCGTTTAATTTTGTGATTTCATATTTTTTATTTTTTTTGCCAAATTCAGTATCCAAATCGGCTAATACAATAACCTTAAATCCTTGATTTATTAAACCATTAATAAACCCCAATAGCTCTTCTGCTGTAATTTTATCACTTTTTCTTTCAAAGTCGTCTAAGATAATTAATGATGTTGTTTTTTTGTTTGTTTTTAGATTCTGATTAATCTTAACACTCTCATCATCAACACTTAAATTAATTCCACAAGAAAATCCCACTCCGACATTAATTAACTTTGCAACATTTGTAATTGTATTTAAAATTTTCTTTGCTGGATGAAAAAGTTGGTAAAGTTCTGTATTTACTTCATCAATACTATTTTTACCAAATAATGAAGAATATGCTATTTTTATTTTTTTGCTTTTTGTATCTTCTTTTTTAGATTTGATAAACTCTTTAATTTCATAAGTTTTACCAATCCCCCAAGGTCCACTTATTAATATTGCTTTCTCATCACTTTCTATTAATCTATTTGCAACATTTTTAATATTTTCAGTTCTCATTATTAGCTCCTACGATAATTATACCAAAAATAGAGTGTTATTTCAATAATTTTATACAAATTCTAATCCAACCAGCACCAGCATAAATTTTAGTGTTAGGATTGGATAGCAAACTTTCCGCCATTAATTCTTTTAACGTACCAAATACTCTTTGGTGCGTTTTTTATTTAAAAAGATAAGAAATGTGTTAAAAAAGTTGCGAAAAC
Organism: uncultured Clostridia bacterium; assembly: GCA_944384385.1. GTDB lineage: Bacteria > Bacillota > Clostridia > Christensenellales > UBA1242 > UBA5893. Next base: position 14,614 of record CALWTG010000013.1, read on the forward strand.
ATCTTTAAAATAAGCTGGTTACAATAGTAGGCGTTGCGTTTTTGTGTCCCACAAATTGTACTTAACTATACAAATTCACTAAACTTGGCAGAAACAGTATACAATACAATTCGAGCATTAGTATTTGGTAGTTGTGGCTATATTGTTCTGCACACAATGGGATTTTTGGGCAACGCTAATAAAACAAACTACAATGATAACACAAGCGGGTGCATAACTCTTTTAAAACTAATGGAAAAATATCAAAAATTGCCACAAAAACAAAAAGATAAAATTGCTTTTGTATTCTTTGACAATGAAGAAAAATTTTTATTGGCTTCATTTTCATTCAAACATCAGCATAAAAAAATCTATAAAGACAAAACTTTTGTTAATTTAGATTGTGTTGGACTAGGCAATCAAATGAATTTATATTACTTTGGAAAAACAACACAAATTGCAAACGAATTTAAAAAAGTTTTAACGGAAAATGGCAAGTTTGTTCCCCGCATCAAAAGAAGTTCAATGATGTCTATGAGTGATCACTATCCACTTAGAAAAGCAAATCACGTATGCTTAACTCGCAGTTGATAAAGATAACAATAAATCCCTTTATAATCAAATACATAGTTCAAATGATAACAAAATAGACTTTAACAATTTGGATAATATAGTAGAAAATATATCAAATTTAACAATAATGAAAAACATTGAACAACCTGTGCAAATATCTGCATTTTCTAGAAATACTGAAAATAGTGCACAAAACACAATTGAAACAAATAAATATAGTAAGTTAAAACATCACGAAAAAGAATATGACATAATTTATGATATTTATGAAATACCTTATGATAAAACTAATGAGATGTAAAAAGTCTTATTAACACATTGCAAAGGCAATGTGTTTTTTTATTTCCCCTGCACTATATTTTTTGCGCTTTTCCGCATAATGCGTTTAGTTTTACTAATGACTTTTTTGTACATTTTTATAAAATTTCATTGCGTATTTAATGTTAGTTACTTTATAATTAAATATGCTTAGTAGATTGAGATAGTTATGGAGAATTTATATGTATTTCTTTACCAGCGATTTACATTTAAACAGTGCTGAAACTTTAAAAACAGATAATCGTCCATTTAAAAGTTTGAAACAATATGGTAGATACTTAATAAAATTGTGGAATAAAGAAACAACAAAAAATGATATTATTTATGTTGTTGGAGACTTCTTTGATTGTCATAGTGGTAAAAGTAGAGATTGGGAAAAATGTTTTAAGTTTTTACATAAAATCAAAGCAAAAATAATTTTGATTTTAGGAAATAACGAACAAAGAATAATTAAATATTTTTTTAATGATAACTTTGAAAATTTTAAAAATTATTGTGTAAAAAATGGTTTTCTTGATGTAAAACAAAATGAAAGTTTAGAAATTTGCAATCAAAATTTCTTTCTTACCCATAAACCAAAAGACCACTGTAATTCTTGTTTAAACCTTTTTGGACATAGCCATAGGGCAATGGGTGTTTATAAAAGCTTTGGCTTTAATGTTTGCTGTGACTTGAATCATTTTAGGCTATATTCTGAAAAAGATATTGAACATTTGCTTTTTATGAAAAACAACTTTTGGGATAAAGATGCCAATTTGAAGCTTTTTTAATTAAGATTTCCTTTCGCAAAAAACCTTTAAAAAATCCATGGTTAAATGCCATGGATTTTTTACTAAGAAATTGTTTATACCATTTCAGAAAAACCATTTTCGTATTGGAATATATAGCCTTGGCCAGTTACTTCAATTGTGAATACTTCTTTGACTTCATCTTTGTTTGCTACATTTTTTAATCTTACTTGATAAACATTTTGTGACCTTTTTGTTATCTCGTATTTTACCTGAGTTTGGTTTGTCTTAAATTCAAGTTCTAAACTTTTCTTTCCTCTCTCGTTTTCAAACTCGACTTGTGTTTCGCTAGTCTTAATTCCGTTTTTATAAATTGAATATTGATATTCAATCTCTTCATTGTCTTTTTCGTGTTCGATTCTTACATAGTCACTACGATTTTGCTTTGAATATGTCGTAAATTCATAAGAAACTTCTGTCTCTCTCCCCTCTTTTTCATACTCACGCATTCCAACAACATCATATGCGTTTTCACCATCAACCAAAACGCCTTCAAGTGTGGTATTGACTTCAAGTTCAACTTCATCATCATCTATTTCTTCATGCGTGTCTGTTCTAACTTCCTTATAATACATTACCAAATCTTGCTGCCCATCATTTGTTGGAATTGTAAATGTCATTTTTAAATTATATGTCTGATAATATTCATCGTCTTGTGTGACCTCTGAGTTAGTAAAATACTTTGTTGTGTCAGTAGCAAGCATATCTTGAAACATATCCATATATGAAGATAGGCTTTGAACATCTTGTTGTGAAACTGACTGTGGTCTACTATCCCCTTGTGCAAGTGCCCTTTGTTTCTTTGCTGTCGATATGCTTAAAGCTTCATCTTTTTCTTGCAAATAATTTACACTAGAAAGTGCTGCCATTGCATAAAAGTCCTGAGCACTAACTTCTTCATTTGTTTTACCGCAAGCAACAAGCGTAACTGCACTTCCAGCCGTCATCGCAAGTGCCAACCCAAAAAGTATTGATTTTTTTAATTTCATATTTACCTCCCCAAAAAGATTAACATTAAAAAAAACTTTTAGTCAAATGAAATCAATAAATCTCAGCTATAATTTTATGCCTACAAATAAAATATATGAAATAAAAAAAGCTCATTAGTACAATGTAATAATGAGCGGAATATTAAAAGATGATGTAATTGCTGTTGTGAAATCAGTTAAGTAAACATAATATTCAAAAGCATTACCTTGCCCGTTTGTGTTCCCTGAATATATTTGTTCTCCATATTTTGACGCATTTGTGTCATACAAAGAAAAGGTTGCGTCTTGTGGAATATCAAAGTTATTAACATCTCCCAATTCAACTTTAACTCCACTTTTATTTATTGTGGATATCGTCACAATTATTTTGTATAGTGTCGCCTTGTTAAAGTCTATATCAATTTTTGCAATTTGCTCGTCGATGCCATCAGTAACATTTGGTAAACCATTTGCGTACGATGTGTATTCCATTTTCTGCCCAGTTGGTTGATAATTCTGCAAAGTCATAAATTTTTTATTAGTGATTAAACTATAATTTGTACAGTAAAAAACTTCTGTTTCTATTGTCACCAATACATCTTTGACTTCATAGCTTACACTGCCACTAATTGTATATGTCACCATTGTTGCACTATACACACCAAAAGCAAACAAACTTATTGACATGCATAGTGATACAATAGCAAAAAATAATCTCGCTTTTCTCATCTTTTGTAGCTCCAAAAAATCACAGTAAAAAGTGTACCAAACTCACATTTTACATGTCAAATATTTTGGCTATTTTTGTCTTATTTTTACGCAAATCTTTAAATTTTGTGTTATTCTTTCATAAGTTTTTCAACAATAGGTTTGTCGGCTGGTGCCCAATCTAGTGAGTTAAGTTTGTCTTTTTCAAGCCACTTAAAATCTTTGTGGACATTGAGCTTAAAGTCCAAATCATCAGACTGACACTTAAAGCAATACATATTTATTACAAAATCTGGATACTCATATGTAACATCACAAAAATGTTCACCTACCTTCACTTCAAGCTCCATTTCTTCTCTAAGTTCTCTTTCTAGTGCCATTTCTTTTGTCTCGCCTGGTTCAATCTTCCCACCTGGAAATTCCCACTTATATGACACATAGTCATATTTACCTTTGTCCCTTTGCATACAAAGTATTCTGCCGTTATTCTCAATAACTGCTGACACAACATAAATTTGTTTCATAATAAAAAACCTCCATTGCATATATTAACGCAATGGATTTTGTTTGTACACTGTTTTTTGAGAGTTTTTATTTGTTTTTCTTTCCTAGTTTAAGCTTGACGCCACAATATTCGCAAACAGCGACATCTTTTGTTACATCAATGGTTGCCCCGCAATTTGGGCACTTGTGAGTAGTGACGACATCTTCAACTTCACTTTCAATGATTTTTAATTTACCATTCTCAACATAGTAGCCTTTAAGATATCTTTTTGTTATTAAGTAGTTCACTATTCCCAAAACCTCTTGTGGCATTTTTCCAAGACTTGTAGCAATGCTATCAATTTCCAAAAGGTTATCAGTAAGTATGCAATCAAGAACGGAAATATATGAGAATTGCTCGCCATATTTAACCCATGCAAAAGGCGAGCCATAAAAGCCAAGCACTGTTGCGATTATGCCAATAACGAGCAAAAATGTTATACCCTTTGTTGCACCAAAAATTATAGCAAGCACACCACCGACAAAGCCTACCGACAAAATTATTGCTATCATTAATGTTTTTGAATGTGAAGATTTTAATTTTTCCATATATATATTATATTATAAAAAAACAAAAAAAGCAAAGATATTCA
>CALWTG010000014.1 GCA_944384385.1 uncultured Clostridia bacterium
TTTTTAGTGCCATAAGGCTTGGTGTGAAAGGTTTATACTTCACACCAAGTTTGTCCAAAATTTCATGTTCTGAACCTGTCGCAACAATAACTTTGTCAAACTTTTCACTGTACGTTTTTGTGACAACTTCAAAATCACCATTTGCTTTTATATCTTCAACTTTTTCATAGACGATTTTTACATTTGCTTTGTTTAGTGCGTTTTCCAAAACATCGACAACACTTTGTGCAGAGTTTGAAAGGGGATATACTCTGCCCTCTTCGTCAACATGGACTTCAAGTCCAATATTGTTAAAAAAGCTTATGATATCCAAATATGAATACCTTTCTAAGAACTTGGATATATCTTGATTGTATGCACTTTCAAAGCCACTAACATTTGTTAAATTACATCTTCCGTTTCCTGTAACTAATATTTTTTTACCAATCTTGTCATCGGCACAATAAATTGTGACATCACTGTGTTTGCTTTCATAAACACCCGCCACAAGCCCACTTGCTCCTGCTCCAATAATTGCAACTTTCATATTTTCTCCAAAACAATATTACCACACATTAAAAAAATATTAAAGTTTATTAGCATAAAAAACACGCAAGCATTTTGCTCGCGTGTTTTTAATTGAAAATTATCACACATTTTTTGTCCAAGTGTAATCAGTATAACCTGATGGGGTTCCGTACGAATTTTTTGTTAAATATGTTAGCATAGTGGTTGGGTTATTTAAGTCATCAGAAGTTATTTGAGTACTTGAAGGATCTGATATTGTCCATTCGTTTTCTGTGTCTTTGAAAATTATCGAAGTTAACGTTGTGCAATTAGCAAAAGCATATTTACCTATTGTCTGTACACTTTTAGGTATTTCAACAGATGAAAGTTGGTCGTTGTTTTCACAAGCATAATTTGCAATACCTACAACTTTATAATTTTCTCCTTTTGTAACTTTTTGTCCAAAAGACGTAATGGTATATGTGAATTTTGGAAAAGTCTGTTCCGTAATATTGTCACTGGAAAATTTTTCATTGATATATTTAGATAATTCCATTAGATCTCCTGAATCTTCCCTCTCTTGCTGTATCGCCTCTTGGTCAATGACATATTCTTTACCTTCTACATTTACAGTATAATAAGTATCATAATAACTAGAAGAGCCAGAGATTCCATAGAACGCATAAGGTCCTAGAAGCATAACCCAAGGAGTATTCATGTTCGGCATATCGCATAAGATACTGTAATCTTCATAGTTTATTTCATAGCTAGAAAGAAAATTGATTGTGATACCTGTCGCAGTTGGATTTTCCAGTAACCAATAGGTAACCAATACCTTTTTAGATGTATTTTCAGCACCTTCTACAGTATAAGATATATCTGCAAAAGAAAATGCGTCTGCGTAAGATAACTTTCCGCCCATTGCTGACATCATTTCTGACGCATCCTCAAACTCAAGTGTCTTAGTTGTTAAATTTGTATGATTTCCAACAGTTTCTGGAATTACCATTTCACCACTTGTACCTGTGTATCCTATTACTGTTGCTTCCTTCTTTTCTTCGTCAAAACTAAATTTTATGTCTGTTATTTCTTCTGGTAATTGACCTCGAGTTATTGCTATTGTGTACCCAAAAGAAGACTTTGTAATTCCTTTTGTCACATCTTCAAGAGAAAGTCCCAAAACAATTCTTCCTGTGTTTTTTGCTTCAATTTCAATGTCAGATGTTTTCTCTGTTAGTGTATTTTCGGGAATTATATCATTTTGCACAACTGCGTTTATTGTTTCACTGCCCAAGTTTTCTATATCTATCACTATGTAAAAAGCATAACCTTGGTTGGCATTGTCTGGAGAACCATATACAAGGTCTATGTTTGGCGAAGTTTTTTCATATGGTTCACCTGGTTTTGTGACGGTGTTACCTTCATATGTTGAAAAACTGTCAGTATATGACAATTTTCCAAAATCTTCAGCTGGAATATTATCTCCCGCACTTTGTATTGTATTTAAGTTTGTAGTATTCTTTGAACTGTCAACTGGTACTTCTGACAATGCTCTATACACACTTAGTTCAACATTCACAAAAACATCCCTCACTTCATAGCTAACGCTACCGTTTACTGTGTAGCTCACACTAATTGCACTGTAAACGCCAAAGCATAGCATTGCCACACTTAAACAAAGCGATGCTAAACTAAAAAATAGTTTGAATTTTCTATTCATGTTTATCTCCTTGACATAAAAGTTGTGATATTTGCTATAAAGTACTAATTTCTTTCGTATATTAGTATATACGAATATTATTCGTAAATCAAACTTTTTAGCATTTTTTTTAATTTTATAGGTCTATAACTATATTGCCCCCACGTAGATTGTATATAAAAAAACTCATAACATAGACTATTCATCTTTTGTTATGAGTCTTTCTTACTTGCCATTATTTTTTCTTTGAATTGTTGCGCTTTGACTGAATTTTTTGAGCTTTTAAAAGCTCTTCTTGTGACATTAAGTCATTGCCAAGTGTTGAAGATGCTGACAACTTTCTCATCTTTCTTCTTCTTGACATAAGGATAAGAATGATTAAGAGAATAATGAGAAGAAGTCCACCAATAACACTAAATATAATAACAAGTGTAATTGTGTAATTGAAGTCACCTGTGATGAATTTTGCATCTGGTCCAACATATCCAAACAAGCCATAAGGCATACCTTTTGGTCTTGCATTGACTTTGGTCCAATCATCAGCTTCAAGGTCTGTTATCGTGTAGCCATTAAGGTCAAATGTTCCATTAAATGGATTGTCCACCGTACCAATTGGCACCCAGAATTTTTCAGACAAGTCGATGTTTGTTGTAACCAAGTAATATGCCTTTTCATAAGGAGTTGAGCCAACTTCAACAGCAACTTTGCCGTTGATAAGCTCTGCGATTTTTGCAAGTTGTTCGGCACTTTGTATAAGATATGGATTATCTTTTGTGCCAAGTCCAGTGAATAATACAGTGTTATCTGTCCACAGCATTTTTCTGAATGTTGCAACAATTTGGTTGACACCATCACCATCGCAAGTGAAGCCCACAGAGTTGTTGATTAAAAGTTCGATACTATTGTCTGAATTGAGTGTGATATTTTTGCCATTTAATGTCAATGAAACAAGTTCATATCTTGCATACACATCAACAACAAATTTCAAGGTATTGTCATAAACATATGATTGAGTTTGTTGCGTAACACTTGAATTGTTCACCAAGATGTCACCACACTCACCTTCACCAACTACGCTAAATCTGACGCTGACAGATTTTGCTCCCATTGTAAGCTCAAATGTCACATATCCTCTAGCGAAGTCGTCTGGCACGATTGTGTAGTTAAATGAATTAGCATCGCCAGATACTGAGCGTATCATTCCGCTATATCCACCACCTACCCAGCCTCTGTGCTCATAGCCGTATGTTATGTCAGATATTGTGAGTGTCAATGTGTCACCAACTCGGTATTCACCTTCAACGCCTGTGGTATTGGTTATTGAAAGTGTTGCATTTTCAACTTGATTTATGTTGACATTGATTTTCTCTCCCACAAACACAGCAACAAAAGTTGTTGGAGCAGTAACAGTTATTTGCATACTCAAAGTTGAGTTTTCAATTTCGCTTGAATTTTGAAGCCAATGGCTGAATGTATATCCATAGTCGTTTGTAGCAGTTATTGTGATGGTTTCGTCATATAGTGCGACATCAGCTGATGCAATTGCAGTTCCCCCTTGTGTTGAAGAGATGTTGATTGCCATAGCATAATATAGGTAAATAACCATATCTTCTTCTGGCATCTCAAATGATATTGCACTGGTCGATAAGTTCTCGTCTGCTTTTGATGTTATTCCATCAACATATGACCAGCCATAATATGAATACCCTGTGAACACTTTTGCAGGAGCATTCACAATAACTTCTGATCCTGGAACATATTCTACTCCAACGATTTCATTCTTGCTATTCAGTATGTTTGCTCTGCCCGTTTGCAATGGGAAAATTTCGTTGTAGTTGAGATTGTTTTGATTGAGTGCAGTGCTTGGCACAAATACAAGTTTAACTTCATATCTTATGATTTCCCAAATAGCATACAATTTAACTTCGTAGTCAATGCCTTCTTTTGTTGAGGCAACAGCATTTTCCGCACCACGGAAGCCATATGCTTTTGACCCACCGCTTTGAGGTAAGATGCTATATATTCCACCACCATCAAAGTAATATGTCGTTCCAACTTGTCCGTCTGGGTTCGTAAGATCAACTGTTGTGTATCCCAAGAATCTATATCCATAACGCACAGGAGCTGTGAAGTCAGTTGAAAGTTCAGGGTTAAATGTTGTTTGACCATGAGAGATGACGCTTGTTGTCGTCCTGTTTGGTACTTCATCATATCCAAGGTCAAGTGTCACCTCATAAACTTTTGCTTCAATTTTAACATCTATACTAAGTTCTCCACTGACGCTTGAAAGTGTTCCAATGTATGTCTCACTGAATACAGAATTGAGTGTTCCTTGTTCACTGGACAATTCAAAGTATGGATTGTCAACAAGTTTGTAACCGGTCAAGATATACAAAATGCTTTGAACATTGCTACCATGTTTTGCACTGATAACAAGTGTTTTTCTGCCGTTTTCGTATCTACTGCCAACAACGCCTTCAACATTTGTAAGTGAATAGATTTCAGCTCCGTCTTCTTGTCCAACAATATTAAATCTTATGTCATAAACTTTCGCTCGAATACTAAGTTCTATCGCCGTTTCAAGATATAGATTTTCAAGAGAGAATGTTAAACTGTTTTCGCCGTATACGATGCTATACAAAACTCTTGGATCCATTGTCAAGATACCTTCATATTCATAGCCTTCGCCAAGATTGATAACAAGACCAATATCACTTCCTGTAAATGTGTCAATTGTGTATGTTATTGTATTTCCAACCCTTTCACTGCCAGTGATTGTAGTTAGGCTGTTCTCATCAACAACTTCCAAACTTGCAAAGTTGATTTCTTCTTCACTGAACACATCTTCATCAGGAAGGACAAGTGAAACTGTGAATGTAATTTCAATTCCAGTAAACACTGCCATATATGTACAATCTTCGGTAACATTTTTAATGGTGATTGATTGTTCGAAATATTCAACCGGCATTCCGTCAACCAAGTATTCAACATATTCGCCGTCAACAAGTTCAACTCTTACCCATTTCTTGAATGCAAAGTATTCACCACTCACTGCTGTTATTGTTGGTGCGTCATAGCCATAACTTACAGAAACAGTTCTGTTTGTTGAAATGTTATTTGAACCTTCGGAAGTAAATCCGCCCATTGTGGAGTCGTTGACAACATATGTGACATAGAAACTTTCGATTTCATACACAAGGTACAATGTCATGTTATCAACAATACTGTAAACAAGGTCTCCTTCTTCTGTAAATTCAACAAAACCTGTTGAAGCAGATATAGATTCAACTCTTGTATCTGAAACAGACCACATATAGAAGTTGTAGCCATCTATAATCTCTTGAGGTGAAAGTGTTACTTGTGATAGGTATTCACCACTAAAGCTGTCACCAGTTGAGAGCAATGAAGTCATACCTTTGCTTTCAAGTGAGACAATATCATTAACATCATATCTTGTGAGTTGTGACCCGTCTTTTTGAATAACTTGAATTTGAACTTCGAATACATCGTTGACAAAAGGTACAACAATTTCGCCACTTGATGTGAAGCCTTTGAGTGTTACATGTGCTGTGTAACCACCGTCACTGCTGTTGACATCAATAACGCCTTTATTCAACGATGTTGTGTCAAATGCCCAATTTTGCAAGTTCATATCTATCTTATAGCCATGAAGAGCGACAATATCAAATTCAAATGTGCTTTCTGTAAAGATGTTTGTTGCGGTATAACTTCCGCTTATTTCAATCTCTTTACCATTTAGCATATAGTGAATTGTTCCCTTTTGAGCATCTGCCGATATTGTTATTTCGTTTGGACTTGGTGTAAAGTTTACTGTCACAGTCAAATCGCTAACAAAGTCGCCGAGTGTTCTGTCACTGTCTGTTGGTAAACCACTTAAACTATATGTGACATCGCCAATTCCAGTAACAACCCAGTCACTGAGTGTATAACCCTCATTTGCATAGGCCGATATGTCAAGAGTTTCGCCAGTTTTTATAACAACATCAAAGCTTGAAATGTCAGCAGTTGTTGAACTTGTATTAGCTGTTACATAACCTCTATTTGTATCATTTACAACAATGGTTATTGTGTTTTCATTTGCGTCAAATTGCGCTTCAATCGTGTAGTCTTGAATAAACTTATTATTTGTACTTACGCTTAAAGATGTTTCGCCGTCAAACTCTGAGTTATCACTAGCCCAGCTGTTGAAAGTGTAACCAGCATCAGCTTTGACAGAAAGTGTAAGCTTGTATGTTGTCATAACTTGAATTATCTTGGTTGTTTTGTCAACGCTACCAGATTCAATGATTTGAAGTGATGAGTTTACAACTTTGTATTCAACAGTTCCATGGAGTGAAGTGATTTGAATATCAAACTGCATTTCATTCCAGTTTGCAGTAATTGGAGGCATATTAACACTTTGCCAAATATAGTTTTCGTCAAAGTTTTCAATACTCCAACTGCTAAACTCATAACCAGCACGAACAGGAATCAAAATCTCGCCAACAGGGCTATCAAACAACACTTTTCTTGAAACAACTGTTGCATTGCCATTTTCGTCTGTTACAACAATAGTCCATACAGATTCGTCGACATTTTCAAAATACCCACCGTTTGCATCAAGTGTCATTTCAAAGTCGGCGGCTTCATAGTGTGCATATAACATCTTTTCTGGATAGAAGTTTTCATCCATAAGTGTGTCTGCATTGATTTGAATTAAATCTTTGTTTTCATCTTCCCAAAGTGTTATGTCTTGCGTGTAACCAATCTTGGTTGCTTTTGGAAGGCTAACACCCAGTGTTGAATTAAATTCAACTGTTCGTGTCGCTATGGTATTTGTGCTATTGAGCTCCCAACCACTTGCATCTGTTTCGAACACTCCGCCGTTAGCATCAAGTGTGATTAAAACGCTTTGTGGAGCAAATTTTGCATATAGTGTCACATCATTTGCACCAACTACTATACCATTTTGAGCAATACTGTCATCTGCATCCAAAAGTAAGTCGTTTGCGTATCCAACAAATGTATATCCTGGATTTGCAGTTGCCAAACCTTGGAGTGAGACAGCTGTTCCATAATCATAAAGTCCATTTATATTTTGATGTGTTCCGCCAGCATCTTCTGCATCGATAACATATGTACCATTGACTCTTGTTGCAACCACAATAGACAAATTAAATTGCTTTATTGTCCATTTTGCATATGCAGTCATCTCTGTTACATCTATTGGCCAAATGCTTTCGTTGATAACTGTGTCGTCTGTGACAAGAGTTGTGAAATCTTCATCCAAGTACCAGCCATCAAAGTCATAACCTTCATGAGATGGTACTGGCAAAGAGCCAACACTTGTTGAAATTGCAACGCCATAGATGAGATTGTCACTTTGTTTTGACGTATTTTGAATGAGATTTTGATTTATCATTTCAAATCCGTCGACAACATATACATAATTAAGTGTTACGCCAAGTTCCAAAATCACGCCCTTAACATCGCTGATAAAGTAATTGTCTTTATCCAAGCCACTCAATTCAAACGATACAGTCTTGTTATCTCCAACACCTGCACTATCATAGTGAGCACTAACTTCAACTTGGTCACCTTCAATTATGCCAGTCACTGTGAGTTCACCTAAGACATCAGTTGTTCCATCATAAACTTTTCTGAAATCATCGCTTGATGTAACTGTAAGTTGTTTTGGTGTTATTGTAAATATGACATCTTTTGTGAATGTTATCTGTAAATTTTCAGATGAAAGGTTTGATAATATTGGCCACGAGCCAGCATCATAACTTTCAACATATAACTCACCACTTATTTCATTTCCAAAAATTCCTGTGAATGTAGTTGTTCCAAGGTCTTCTATCTGATAAGTGATGACATATCCTTGTGTGCCATAAACTATGATTTGGTCTAAGTCTGGGGTAATTGTAACATTACGCTTTGTTATATTTGCACTTACGCTATTTTTTACTTCATAGTTAGCAATGTTGTCTTGTGAGTATGTTACATTAAGTGCAATGTTTTCTCCAACATTTGAAGTTGCAAATGTTGCACTTGCCGTTAGCTTAAATACACTATTATCTAAGATATTACCTTCATCGTCATGTATTTCAATTGTACCAAAGAACGCATTTGATGCATCGTAGTCTTTGTCACCACCATTTACTACAAGTGTGATTGGCTTTGGTGTAATTTGATACATAACTTCACTTGTCACTGCAAATGTTTCATAATTTGCATTTTGCAAATTGTGACTTGTTCCAAGTGGATATGAACCGACATTTACGCCTTCTTGGAACATTATTGTTCCTGTGACGACTTCGCCGTTTGCTTCATAGCTAAGCGATGAAATGTCTACTGCGTCAATGTTTTTATTGTCATAAACTTTTTGCAATATCGCAACATTTTCAGGTGTGTTTAATATCACGATGTTTAGTGTACCCGCGCGGGTTATTCTAAACAAGTCACTTAAAGCACCAGCTACTGCTGTGACAACATAGTTTGTGTTATCAATCTCCAAAATCATAAGGTCATAAGTGCCAATTTCTTCACCTTGTTCACGAGTGAATGTTATACTAATCGTTTCGCCAAGGTCTGACAAAATTGAGTACCTAAGTTCTGGGTCAGCTTGCCCGTATTGTTTAAAGAATATGTCATTTGGTATATCGCCTACTTGAAGCTCAATTTCGTATGGCAATATTTCAAAAGTAAAGGCATTTGTTGATACAATTTCATAATAATTACTAAGGTCTTGCCTTACTTCATATGTTACTGTGTATGTTCCAACATCTTTTGGAGCATTTTGGTCTGTGTATTTATCTCCAACAAATGTCCTTGTCAAATAATCGTTTGAAATGGTGTCTTGTGAGTTTACGAATGTTATGATTGGGCTTATTTCAACTTGTGCATTTGAGTATGTAAACTGTGTCGCAATTTCATCAAACGATATGCTTATTTGTGCTTTGACAATTTCAATGTTTGAAACAAATGTGACTATGTAATTTGATGTAACATCGTTTTGATTTTCGTCAACTATCAAAAGTGCTTTTGTGTCAACTTTACTTATGTCAACTTGACCAACAAACGATACTAATCCATTTATTGAAATTTGACCAGAAAGTGAATTTGTTTCCAAAATTCCTGTTACATTAAAGTCTGAGCTATTGTCTATGTATGTGAGTACATAATTGCCAGTTTCGCTATATGCAAAGTCATGTGTTATTTCAACTTGTGCTTCGCGTGGCATAATCTCACCACTTTCGTCAAGCTCAAATTTGTAGTTGAGAGCTGGATATTTGTCTGGCTCAGAGAACTCAAATCTGATTGTATGTACACCAATATCACTTGATAACTCGTCGCCATCAACATAATAAGCATTGATATTCAAGTTGCCACGGTCGGCTGCAAGTATTGATGGAGAAGCTAAGTTCTTTCTGCCATATTCGTCATAGACACTTGCATCGCCGTCATATATCTTGTTATTTTCAAATGTTACATTTGATATGATTGCATGGGTAATTTCAAGCATTAACTCTCTATTTTCAAGGTTGTAATTTGGAATAGTAACATTGACAGTATAACTTCCAACATTTATTGCCTCACCTGTCTCACTTGTGTCACCAATTATTTCAAAATAGCCATAAGTGCTATCTTTTGATGTAATTGTCATGACAACTCCGTTTGCATTTACAAAGTAGACAGTAACATAAGACGAAATGTCAACCCCTCTATATTGAATTTGACTTTCTGACAACCAAACCTGTGAAGCGTTTAGTTCAAAAGGAACAATTTCAATACTACCAAGCTTTTCATCGCTTAGGTTATAATTCAAATCTATAATGTTTATATCATTGACGATTATTGAAAGCTCTGAAAGTATTGTTACGCCTGGGGTGCCAACAAATGTATAAACGCCAACATCCAGTCCAGCCTCACTAAGCCCAAAAGTTCCACTGACGACCTGACCTTCAACAAGACCTATTAGATATGAAGCATCAAATTGTGTTTCATAATTGCTTGTTGGGTTAAAGTCGTATACTATTTCTCCAATATTTATTTGGAGATCGCGTTTTTTAATTGTAAAGTCAACTACATTGTCTTCTTGGTATGTAATCACAAAGTTGTTTGAATTTGAAGAAATGGTTGCATGATAATCGCCTGCATTCAATGGAGTTTGGTCATATTCAATACCGATTGCAAGGCGTGCCTCTTCGGCAATATTTTCAGACAAGCCTTCCCCTGTCAAGTCTTGTTCAAATGAAAGGAAGGCGTCTATGCTTTGAATTTGTGCATTATATGTCAAGTCAATGTCTTCAACAACAAGAGTCAAATTCATTTTGTCAATAACAACTTTGTCTAAATATGTTACTGAGTAATTGAGTGTAACGTCTGCGTCTACATCCAAAATCTTGAAGTTTGAAATATCAATGTTTTGAATATTAAAGTCATAACTTCCAGCATTGGTTTTTAATATTGTGATGAATCCACTGAGTGTTTGACCTTGTACCAAACCATCACCACCAACTGTTAGATTGTCTGCCAAAACAATAGCATTTTTACCTGTGTAAGTGACATTGTTTGTCACGCTTAGTGTTATTGGTCTAGCGTTTATTGTTCCACTAAGTCCCAAATTGCTATTTAAAATATAGTTATAAGCATCTTCTCCTGAAAGTTGAAGAGTTATCTCATGTGTGCCTGCATTTTCGTTTGCATATGTTCCGCTTATTAAAACAATGTCATCTTCAAGTATGTCAGTGCTTGTTATTTCGCCCAAAACATTTGCCGTTGCATCATATGTCTTGTCATTTTGCAAAGAGATTTGGCTTATTGTCTTTGGAGAAATTGTAAATGTTACTTCTTGCTCCATAGTCGAGCCATTTATGTCAAAATTGACAATGAATGAATATTCTCCGGCATATATTGCAGTATCGTCAATATAATCTTTACCTTCACCTGTGTATTTCAAGCTAGCAAATGTTGCATCAGTATATGTCTTGCCATACACAAAATCTATAACCTCGTCATCAACTGTGAGAGAAACAACTATTTCTTCTTTTGCGACTTTATCTTCGCCGTTATATACAAGCCCGCTAAGTTTAGAAGTATCGAAGTTAGTCAAACTGCTTATTATTATGATTTGTGCATCAATTGTAATATTGTAGTTTGATGTCGTTGTGCTTGCTATTGAAGAAATTGTTATGTTTGGAGTGATTTGTTCTGTGGTGTAGTCACCGCCTTGAACATACACACCATTCAATGTATAAACTCCGCCTCTATATCCGTTTGTTGTTAGCGTTCCTGTTAGCGCTTGACCATTTACAAGACCGTCTACATCACTTGATTGAATATCATATACAACGTGTGCCCCGGTGTATGTGTAAGCACTTGGCTTACTTGTAATTGTGATGTCTTTTTTCAAAATCACTAAACTTTCTTTTGCTGTGTAAGTTTCAACATTTTGATTGTCAAAGTTAAGTGTGTAGTTTGAAGAATATGCACTTTGAATTGAAATACTTATTGCATATGTGCCAGCATTTACTGGTGATGTCGTGTAATTTTGTGAACCAGTCAATAAATACTGTACATACTGAATATTTTCATGTGCGAGTTTTCCATGGCCAGAGTAAATACTCAAAGTAAATGTCGGTGTTTGAACTTCACCATTATAAACTTTTTCATAATCAGACACTGCCACCAAAACTTCTGCTTTTTGAATATCTAGCGTTCCGCTGACGGCGACAATGTTGTAGTTTTCAAGATAGTCACCCTTAGATTGTAGACCAGTTACATCTATTTGTGCAAAATACTTACTAAGGTCATACTGAGCACTTTCAAACAAACTTATAGCAACATTTCCTGTGACATTTGTAGCAAAGTCAGCAATTACTTCGTCGGTGTCATTAAGATATGCTGACAATAAGCTTGAACCAACTTGGACAATCTCATTCGTGTAATAAACTTGATAACTTCCTTGGGTTAAAGCAAGATATATGTCTCTTGCCAAAATGCTACCGGTATTGTCTAAGTAGTTTGGCAATGTGTAGTTTGACTCCATTGCTCCAGTGCCTGAGAATACAAATTCAACATAGTGCTCACCCTTTTTGGATGTCCTTGTCTGGTCAGCATCAACATAATATCCCAAAATTTCAACTTGTGACTTATCAACATCATAAACTTGGCTTGAAGTGATGTCTCCAATTATGCCTGATGTCCCATCATAGTTTTTATCGTGTGTGTAGTCAATAAGTGTGATTTGTCTTGGAGCAATACTAAACTCAATCATCTTATTTTGTGTGTCACTGTTTTCAATTGTCAAATATAAGCGATATGTTCCGGCATTCCTAGCTTCTGACACTGCTTGCCCATCACCGTTTGTCAAATTGCTCAAACTACCAAAAACATTATCCTCACCATAGACAAATGTCATAAGTCTGCCAGATACTTCTGCGGATATCCACAAACCACCATTAGATGCATAATCTGTTGCAGTGTAAACAAGATTTTGCAGATATGAATCATCAATTGTTCCTGCAACAACTGCAATGATATGCAAAGAGCCCTTCTGTGAAACTAAGTCATAGTTGTCTAGAACGCTCACACCATTTTGCAAAATATCAAAGTCGGTAAGTGTCAAATAATATGTGTCACCACCAATTTCGTAAACAATTCCAATGCCCTGCTCATCAAATATTTCGCTGTCACTTGTTAGATAATAGCCTTTAACTGTGTGACCAGTAACAAGTCCACTTGGAGTTGTAGCAGTCTGCATAACATCATCGTTTGTTAATGTGTATGCAACTTTTTCGCCGGTGTAGATAAGTTCTTCATCTGTTCCTATATTTATTGCTATTTCGCGTTTTTCAATAGTAAATGTACCATATTCAAACTGTGAACCTAATTGCCCACCATTCGAAATTGTGTAATTTTGTTCGAAGCCTTCGCTTAATTGTGCAGTAACTTCATACCTTCCTGCATTGATAGGAAGTTTGCTATCACCGTCATATAAAATTGTGATTAAACTTTGTCTATCGCTTTCAACTATGCTTCCATGTCCAGAAACTGCACTAAGTGTGAATGTCACACCTTGGCTTTGAGCATTGTATATTGTGCTCGTATTATCAATAGTAATCACAACTTCGCAAGGTTTAATTGTAAAATCGCCTTCAAAGCCAACTACTTCATAATTATTTAACACAGAAGTTGTGTCAACAAATGTAGTTCTTAAACTATTTTGTGCAAAAAGTGATGATAAATCATAATCACCTGCATTGACTTCAATTACTGAAACTATACTTCCGCTTAGATTGTTTATTATTCCGTCAACAGAAACTGCCAAATTGTCGCCTTTTAGCGCTTTGAACATACTGATTTGGATATCTGATGCCTGCCCACTGTAATAAACTGTTACTGGGTTTAAGAGCGAGAGAATGATAGGTTGTTTGCTAATTTCACCAAATATTGTGCTTTCAAGTGCAATGCGATAGTTGTTTGCCCTTTCCCCTTCAAGTGTAAATGTGATTGCATGAGTACCAACAAATATGGTTGGTTGTGAGTTTTCTGTATAGTAACCAACAATAGTAACGCTATCTTCATCGCTAGCGAATATTTGAGGAGATGACAAGTCGTTTATAACTTTGCTTGTTTTGTCGTAATATTTATCAAAATCGCCTTCAATTTGTGTAATTACTCGTTGATAAATGCTAAAATCTATATATTTGTCTTCAACACTTAATGCTGAATCTTCATTTGTGATAGCAAGTGTTAAACGATATTGTCCAACATCTTTTGCTTCTTGTGCTGTTTGAACTCCATCCGTGCCATAAATTGAAAGACCACCAAGCGTTGCTGTGTAACCATTGCCAAATGTTACGCTTTCAGCATATCCTATTTCGTAAGTTTGACCACCAAATGTGAATGATATTTTGAAAACATCAAGGCCTGTGACATCTTTTGCACAATATTCAATGCTCTTGATTGCATCAGAGTTTATGTTCTGAACATCTGCAACAATAAGTATGTCCGCATTTATTGTTATTTTGTAGTTTGCAGTAACATCACTACCTGTTGACACGATAGAAATATTCAAATTCTCAGTGTAAATAGCTGATGTTTGGTCAAGTTCGGTATATTCATAACCTGAAACACTATACCTATTAGCCTCGTGGCTATTTGTCTTTAACAAACCACTAAGGCTGTGTCCATTGACAAGTCCACCAGTCTTTGTAGTGGTTGGGTCAACAACATCATTTGGTTGAATCTGATATGTTGCGACTTGTCCGTCATAGGCATATGTATAAGTCACATCAACACTAACTTCACGCCTATTGATAACAAGAGGATATTTTGAAACAAATGTTTGACGAGGTTCGCCTAGGTCATCAACAACGACATAGTTACTACCATCAACGACTGTAATTATAATGTCATAGACACCTGCGTCAATTGGAGTTACTATCTCTCCACTTTGATTGCGATATGTTACAGTAATTGAAGAATTAACTTCACTATCAATGATTGCTCCGTAATTTTCGCGAGATGAGTATGTAATTGTTGCGTTTTTAGCAGTACCATCATAAATTTTGGAAGTTTCATTTACTGCAACAATCACATGAGCTGGGCGAATAGCAACAGTCCCGCTAACGCCTGTTATTAAGTAGTTGCTAAGTGGGGACGCAGCGCCTGTGTATGTCATAACTATCAAATTGAATTCAATATTTGACAATTCAATTTGTGATATATCATAAGAGTCGTCAACATTTACAATAGGCAAACTAATATCACCGCTAACAGTTTCTTGATTTACAAGGCCATTTGAGCCATCAGGTGAAACAATGTTAAAGTTTGAAATATCAACGCTTGTTTCATCGCCAATATAGTAAGTTACATATATGTCTTTAAGTTTAAGCGCAACTTCTTTTTGGGTAATTGAACCTGTATAGTTTTGTTGAACATCTATATAGTATGATGACAACACATTAGGTTCTGTTGAAGTGAGTGTAAAGTTAATTGCAATATTTTGTCCAACATCTTTTTGTGCATATGTTCCAATAACATCAATACTGTCACCAGCATAAGGAGCACGCTTTTCGCCTTGCTCACCATCTTTTTCAATAGCTGGATAAAGTGAAACATTTGTGAACAATGTTGTTCCATCATAAACTTTTGACAATTGTCCAATGTTCAAATCTAGCTTTCTTCTTGTAATTGTGTATGTGAGTTGTCCACCATTGACTATTGTGTAGTTAGACAATGTAAGACCGAACTTATATTCACCTGCATACAATATGTCGCTTGGACTTTGAACGTTAGAAGAAGTCGAATCGTATCTCAGAACAATAAAATCAGTAAACTCAACACCGCTATCACCATATTTAAATGTCACAATTCCATTGTTTTGCGTGTAATACTTATCATAAAATTCAATTTTTATTTCTTTAACAAACCCGTCATATTCGCTCGAACTATTGACAAGTTTTATGTCCGCAAAGTTGATGTTTTGTGGAGAAATTATGATACACGATTCAATATGATAAGAAAATTCGTAATTGTTTGTGTAATCTTGACCATCTTTTGTTACAGATAGAATTTTTTCAATCTTTTTTGGATTGTTTATGTAATAAGTCCCAACATCAGCCAATTTTGTTGTGAAACTCCACGAAAGGACATCGCCAACGCCAATGGTATATCCACTTGCCAAAATACTTCTATCGTTCCCAAGCTGTTCATTTTCATTCGCTTGTTGGCCTTCATCTTTTAGATATGTAACTACACTATTTTGATATTCAAATACAATATCCTGTGAAAATTGAATGAGAATTTCTCTTTGCACAATTGAGAATGCAACGCTTTGAATATCGCCAGAGATATCAAAGTTTGTCGCATCATCACCACTTAGTGACATATTAAATGTGTAATTGCCAACTTGTACCGCCTTCTCATTATCAAGACTACCAGAAATTGCAACATATTCAAACACAACATTTTGTTTGTTAGGCACTACTGACCTATTTTGTGGATTAGCAAAACTATACTCAATGGCAACTTCTTGACCAGAGTATATATATTCATTGTTTTTGTTTGTGCTAACTGTCACTTGTGCTTTGTCAATTCTCAAATAATTTTGGCTTTGCTGTGACTGGTCAGAATCAATAAATGTAACATCATAGTTTACGCTGTAATCAAATGCTCCAATTCTAAGTGCAATAGTCTTTTGTAATGTCTTTAAGTTATAGTAAGTTCCCGCATTTTTAATGCCAATGAATGTAACACTACCAGAAATACTTTCACCGTCAGCAAGCACTGTCGCGGTAATAGCATCGCCCTCAGCGGAAACAACAAAGTCAGATTGTGCATCATAAACTTTTTGTGCTTTTATGTAAAGTGTGGTTGATAATTTAGTGATTTCACCGACTAGCGAATCGTGAGAAGAACTAATTGTGTAATTGGTATCATCTTCAAGTGATACAATTATTTCTTTGTTCTTACCTGCTATTTGGCTTGCGTATGTGTATACAAGTTTAGGTAAAGCACTTTCATCGGTAATAACTTCGCTCAGAAGTTGGGTAAGTGAAGAATTATTGTAAATTTTTGCAACATTTTCATTCCCGTCTTCAAAAACCACAGCAGTGGTTCCGTCATATGTTTTCGTGTTAAATACACCGTCATAGTCAACATAAATTGTTCGCTTGTTTATTGTAAGTGTGGTGCTACCACCGTTTGCAATTTCATAATTTTCAGTATCAGCGCATACAACTGAAACTGTGTAAGTGCCAGCATCATAAGCACCTTTGTTTTCAGCAATAGACGAATATGAATATTTTATTTCATTGCTTGCGACATAGTTTATTGACAATATCTCAATAAAGTCTGGCAAAGAAGGTGTAAGGCTGTGGAAATTTCCATCAAATGTCAAATTTGATGTTCCTGTCCACGTGACATTAATTTGTGCCACAGTAATTTGAAGAGAGCCCGAAATAATTATGTTAAAGTTACTTAATTTATCGCCAAGTATATCAATTTCAAGTCCATCATTACTTTGAGTATATGTTCCAACATCGACACTTGTTGTTGAAATTGTGTAGTTAAATGGTGTTTGGGTTGTGTAACTTCCTTTTACTGTAAATATCTCACCATCATATGTTTTTGTTTGATTTCCAATGCTTAGTGTAACATTTTTTGGAGTTATGACACTGCTTGAAAGATTTACACTATCAAAGTTCAATGCAAAATTCAGACTTGAACTATCAGCTCTTGTCCCATTGATTGTCCATTTTGAAATAGTTGTGTCAAGCCCGCTTCCAGCGTCTTTTGATACATACACTCCAACAACAGTAACTGCTTGACCACTTGCCATAATTGAAATGCTTGGAGTGGTTATTGTGCCGTCATATTGCTTTGTAATAACATAGTTATTTGTAAATAAGTTTTGCTTAGCAATATTGACATTTAAAGCAATAGTTTGTGATGTTGTATAAAGTTGATTTTGTGTTGCTGTCGCACGAATTGTTACAGTATAGTATCCGCTATCTTTAACATTTGTAACAGAAAGCGATGATGATTGATTTGCATACTGCGCTGAATTCCTTGTCCAAGAATATGTATAACTAATGGCATTATTATTCGTATTTAAAACTCTAAATTCAAGTTTGTGAGTAGTAGCATCATAAACAGACTCAAAAGTTGAAACGCCATCTATAATCTCGTCCAAAACATCATCAACATAATATTCAACTTCCATTTTGGCAATTTCATATT
>CALWTG010000015.1 GCA_944384385.1 uncultured Clostridia bacterium
ACTCCACCGCTTTTGCACAATCGAGATTTGAAAGATGCCAATTTTTTCCAAGTATTCGAGCTTTTAGTTTCGCAGGATAGTTTGGATTGATTTTTAGCATTTCAACATCATGGTTACATTCAAGATATACAAGCGAACTGCCACTTATTTTATTTAATATGACATCGTTAGTATGTCCCAAATCTGTTATTATACTAATTTTTCTTGAACCACACGACAAAATAAATCCACTGCAATGCACTGCATCGTGTGGAAGTTCGACAGTATCGACCGATAAATCGTTTATAGAAAAAGGCATATCATCAAAGCTATAAATCTGGCTAGCAGGGAGCTTTTTCATCTTCATGTACAAAGCACCAACGCACTTAGAATGCACATAAACCTTTGTTTTGTATTTAGTCGCAAAAACATCAAGACCTTTTATGTGGTCACTATGCTCATGCGAAATGAGTATGGCATCAATATCACTTGCTTCAACGCCCAAAATACGCAAACGCTTTGTCACCTCGCTTGCACTAATGCCAAGGTCAACAAGCACTTTTGCATTTGGAGTTTCAACATATGTACAATTTCCGTCACTACCAGAAGAAAGGTTGCAAACTCTCATGCTAGATTGTCACCTTCACAGTAAACTGAGCGTATACGCCTTCATAGAGTTTAACTCGAAGTTTGTAGTCGCCTGTGTATTTTATTGGCTCTTTGATTTCAATTTTGCGTTTGTCAACGCCTTGTCCCAACTTTTCAAGTTCGTCAGCAATTTCTTTTGCGGTTATTGAACCAAAGATTTTTCCATTCTCGCCACTTTTGATTTTAACGCTCACAACTTTGCCTTCAATTTTTTGAGCAAGCTCTTTTGCTCTTAAACGCTCTTGTTCTTTGTGATAGTCTTTTGCCACCTTTTGATTCATTGTGTCATTTAAGTTTGAATTGTTTGCCAATACAGCAAAACCATTTTTAAGCAAAAAATTTTTTGCGTATCCGTCTGCGACATTTACAACATCACCTTTTTTGCCTGTACCTTTAACATCTTTTTGCAAAATAACTTTCATCTTTTGCTCCTTTTTTAATATTTTAGTTTAATTGCAATCATTTAGTCAATACTTTTTAAGTAAAAGGATAAAATATGGACATTATTTGCAGAGAAAGAACTTGTGTATATAACAAAGGATTTTCTTGTTCAAAAAGAAAAATTTTGATTGGCGAAAAAATAAACTGTACCGACTATGAGAAAAAAACTGACCTTAAGGATATTGACGACACTTCACAAAGAATATTTGGAAAAGAGCCACCAAAATACCATGCTCATCGTGAGTCAAAAAAAGGTTGCATACACTGCCAAGCAGACTGCCTGTTCAGAAATGAACAAACTTGCGAAGCGAACGGAATAACTGTAAACAAATTAAACGGTAAGCCACTGTGCGTCACATACTTTAAGGAATAAATATAACTTCTTCTTCAAGAGTTATGCCTGACTTTTGTTTTACTGTGTCTTTTATTTGCTCAACAAGTTTTTTAATGTCACTTGATGTTGCGTTGCCCCTGTTTATTATAAAGTTTGCATGTACAGATGAAACTTCTGCCCCACCCACTTTCAACCCTTTAAGTCCAAGCTCATCAATTATCTTGCCTGCACCTACGCCATTTGACTTTTTGAAAATGCTACCACTATTAAAAAATTCCAAAGGCTGAGAAATCTGTCTTTTTTTTAAATTTTGCATACATTTTTCTTGAACTGTTTTTTCATTATTTTTTGTTAATTTTAAATATACTTTTAAAATAATATAATTTGAATTTTTAAATATGGAATTTCTGTATGAAAAATCAAGTTTTTTATTTTTTAATGTTTTTATTTTTTTGCCATCAAAAAACACAACTTTTTGCACGACATCTTTCATTTCGCTACCATATGCACCAGCATTCATACACACTGCTCCGCCAATTGTTCCTGGTATTCCATAGCTAAACTCCATGCCCGATAGAGCATTTTTTATTAGGGTTTTATTTAGCACAAATAAATTGACGCCACACTGACAAATTACAATATTTTTTCTTATTTTTATTCGATTTAATTTTTTTGTGCAAATGACCATTCCGTCATAGCCGTCATCTGAAAAAATCACATTACTGCCATTGCCTAAAATATAATATTTTATTTTGTTTTTTTTGCAATATTTAATTGTTTTTATAAGTTCCAAAACACTTTTTGGTTCAATAAAAAAATGTGCATCACCGCCCACACGCATTGTGGTTTTTTGACAAAGTGGCACATTTAATTTTATGTTGTTTAATTTTATTTCCATAGTGTATTATATGAAAATATTTTATTGATTGTACTCAAAAGATATGTCTTTTATTATCACGGTATCGCCGTCTTTTAGTCCTTTACTAAGCAAAAGGTCAATTATGCCAAACTTTTTGAGTGCATTTTGAAAGTATGAAAAAGATGACTGGTCTTCAAGTACAATTCCACGAACTAGGTTGTCGACAAGCCCGCCAACAACTTCATAAGTTGAATCATCAATTTTGATGACATCAAGTGAATTTTTATCATGACTGTCAAAGTCAAAAACTTCAATATCAAGTGGTGCTGGCTTTGGTACTTTTGATATGACATTGTAAATTTCATCCATAAGCTCGTCAAGCCCTTCGTGAGTTATTGCACAAATTGGATATGCCTTTTGTCCAATCTTTTTCTCAAAATCAGCAATTTTCTTTTCTCTCTCATCTTGTGGCAAAAGGTCAATTTTTGTCAAAGCAACAATTTGTTTAAGCTTGCCAAGTTTTTCGCTATACTTTTTTAGTTCGTTGTTTATGCTAAGATAATCACTGTACGCATCTCGTCCTTCGCTTTCTGAGATATCAACAAGATGAACGATTGTTCTCACCCTTTCAATATGCTTCAAAAAGTAGTGTCCAAGTCCTGCCCCCTCACTTGCTCCTTCAATTAGTCCTGGTATATCAGCAACAACAAAACTTGAATTTTTGTATGGCACAACACCAAGGTTTGGATAAAGCGTTGTGAAATGATAGTTGCCAATTTTTACTTTTGCATTTGAAATGACAGAAAGTAGTGTGCTTTTGCCAACATTTGGATACCCAACAAGTCCAACATCTGCTATGCTTTTAAGCTCCAAAATTATTTGCTTTTCTTTTGTGACTTCACCTGTTTGGCTAAACTTTGGTGCTTGGCGAGTTGGTGTTTTGTAATAATCATTACCATGCCCACCGTTGCCACCTTTAAGAGCAATAAATGTTTCACCGTCTTTTGTTAAGTCGTAAACAACTTTTTCGTCTTCGTCCAATAGGACTGTACCAACTGGGACTTTAATGACTACATCTTTGCCGTCAGCACCTTTTTTGCGGTTCTTTCCACCGTTTTCACCGTTGGTTGCAATAAACTTTTTCTTGAATGAAAAGTCATAAAGTGTATTTATTCCACCGTCGGCAACAAATACAACATTGCCACCTTTTCCGCCGTCACCACCATCTGGCCCTCCGTTCATAGTGAGCTTACTGCGATAAAAAGATACGGCGCCATTTCCACCGTTGCCTGCTTTTATTGTTATTTTTACTCTATCTAGATACATTTTTTACCCCTTTATAAAACTTACACACGCTTTTGAGTTCACATATGTCACATTTTGGTTTAATTGCTTTGCAATAGTACCGTCCAAACAACACTAGCCTGTGATGTAGTTTTTGCACATCTGTCTTAAAATATTTTTCAAGTAGCACAGAACATTTGTCTGGATTTTTCTCATTAACAATGCCAAGCCTGTTTGAAACTCTCAAAACGTGTGTATCAACAGCCATGACATTTTGATTAAAAATAAAACCAAGCACAACTTTTGCCGTCTTCATACCAACGCCCGGGAGCGACATAAGTTCGCTCAAAGTGTTTGGAACGACGCCGTCAAATTTTTCTATTAACGCGTGACTTAGCATGATGATGTTTCGTGCCTTGTTGTGATAAAACCCACAAGGTTTAATTATATTCTCAACATCGGTCAAATTCGCACTAACAAAATCTTGTGGAGTGCTGTATTTTGCAAATAAACTTGGCGTCGTCATATTGACACGAGCATCTGTGCACTGAGCCGACAAAATGACAGAAACCAAGAATTCAAATGGCGTTTCGCCATTAAGTTCACACTTAGCATTTGGAAAAAGTTTTGTTAAGTAATCAACTATAATCTGTCTTTTGTCCATAATAAAAAAGTATCACACAAATGTGATACTTTGTCAACTTATTTAGATGCTTACGCACCTTCTCCTTCGATTATCATCTTGTCGGCAACAAGTGCAATAAACTCGCCATTGGTCGGCTTATCGTTTGATGTGTAAACTTTAAGACCAAAAATTGAGTTTATGTTTTCAATCTTTCCCCTATTCCAAGCAACTTCAATTGCATGGCGTATTGCACGCTCAACTTTGCTTGCGCTTGTCCCAAATTTTTCTGCAATTGCCGGATAAAGCTTTTTGGTGATTGAATTGATTATTTCCGGTTGGTCAATTGCCATTTTGATTGCTTCGCGCAAAAACTGATAACCTTTAATGTGTGCAGGTATGCCCACTGTTATAAAGATATTTGATATCTTTTCTTCAAGGGCACGATTGCGTGGTTTTACTTTGGTGATTTGTGCAGAATTTTCAAGACCAAATACATCTTTTATCCTACTTTCAACAATATCAAGACCAATAGGCTTGCACAAAAAGTATGAGGCGCCTTGGCTCATTGCTTTTGATATAAATCCTTCATGCGATAGTGAAGATATGATGATAATTTTTGGTTTGTTTATTCCCATTTTTTCTGTAAGTTTGTCCATAATAACAAAGCCGTCAAGGTTTGGCAATACGCACTCCATAAGAACAACATCTGGTTTAAGTGCGCATATGTCAAAAAGAGCTTTTTGTCCATCATCTGTACTTCCAACAATTTCAAAATCTTCTTTTGTATCAAAATATGAAATTACCTTTTCTCTAAAATCGGTGTTATCTGCAACATAGATTTTGATTTTTCTTTTGCCTTGACTATTTGATGTTTCCATTTGTGCTCCTTTTTTATCACCATTTCAATGATAGCACACAAGAACTCATCAAAAAAGAAAAATAAAAAGAGAATGAAGACTAATTTTATATGAAAATATACATAATCTATACTTTTTGTCGTATTTTGGCAAAACATTTTATATACTCCTAAAATTGCAAATATTTTGAATTATTTTGGCGTCAAAAGAATATATAATAGATAGGTGAATTATGGTTTATGATGATGAAAAACTAAGTCCAAGCGCCTTTGAGCAGATGGCAAGAGAATATGCAAAAAACAGACAAAAAACTTGTTTAAAGCTATTTGATTTGTTTGACGAAATTTTGTGCATAAAAAACAGTTTGAAAGTTTTTAAGCTCAATAGTTCGTATGCAAAAAAACTTGACAACATTTGCAAAAACACAGATGTGATTTCTTCATTTATGCAAAAAAACAATCACTCCGTCAAAGACAAAAAAATAAGCAACAACTACTGTGCGCTACTTGTTATGCTGATAAATAAGTCTGTTGATGCAAGAAAAATGCTTGATAAAAATTTGGGCGAAGACGAAATAAAAGATGCCCTTGATGAAATAACAAGGACATCTGCTTCAATGTTTGGAGTTTGTAGATATCGAAAACTTCAATAAGTTAAACAAGGTTGCGTTTGATAGCTTCAAGCGCATTTTTTTCAAGTCTTGAAACTTGCGCCTGACTTATGCCCACTTCTTCGCTAACTTCCATTTGAGTTTTTCCGATAAAATAGCGCATCATCAAAATTTCTTTTTCTTTTGGACTAAGTTTACTAACCGCATCTTTAATGGCGATTTTTTCCGTCATGGCATCATCACTATTTTTTGTGTCGCTGACTTGGTCCATGACTCTCACTGCTTCGTTGCCGTCACTATATACTGGCTCATTTAGTGAAACTGTTTCGCTTATTGCGTCCAAAGCAAAATTGACTTGTCTAACATCTTCGCCAATCTCAGTTGCAATTTCGTCGTTTGTTGGCTCTCGGTCAAGTTTTTTTACAAGGCTTTCCCTTGCTCCAAGAGCTCTGTATGCAATGTCCCTCAAACTTCGAGACACACGAATTGAATTG
Source organism: uncultured Clostridia bacterium (assembly GCA_944384385.1). Classification (GTDB taxonomy): domain Bacteria; phylum Bacillota; class Clostridia; order Christensenellales; family UBA1242; genus UBA5893. Next base: position 6,132 of record CALWTG010000015.1, read on the forward strand.
TTATCACGAAGAAAGCGTCTAATCTCACCTATTATCATAGGAACGGCATAAGTTGAAAAGCGGACATTTAAAGACAAGTCAAAGTTGTCTATTGCTTTCATAAGTCCAACACAACCAACTTGGAACATATCATCTGACTTTTCTTTTTTGTTCGCAAATCTTTGAACGACACTCAAAACAAGTCTTAAATTTGCAACAACAAATTCGTCTCTTGCGAGTTCATCTCCATTTTTAACTTTTATCATTAGCTCAGTGAGTTGTTCATTTGTAAGTTTTGGAAGCGTGGAAGTGTCAACTCCACATACTTTGACTTTATTTGCCATTTTATCTCCTTTGGCTTTTTATATACTTCCCAAACCAACAAAAAAATATACTAAAAAATAACCAAAAATAAATGATAAAAATATATTTTTGGTATGAATTATTTAATATTTTTTTTTAATTTTTTATAATGGAATAATTAAGTAATATTGCTATTATTTTTATAAATAAATTTTAATAATAATTAAATAAATTATTCGCAATAAAAAATATAATGCTAATTATTTAATAGCTAATTATTTAATAATGATATTTATTTAAAAATGATAATTTCAAAAATTTAAAAAAGTTTAATTTAAACTGGTGTGGCACGGCATGGCAGTAAACAAAGTATTTCGACGCTTTTTTTAAACTTAAAAAAATATCTGACTGCCGAAAAACGAGCAAGACGAGTCTATGGGCAAAAACTGCACTTAACGGCACACTTTCGCAAATTTTTTTGCGAAAGTTGTGCTTAATGTTTGTTTTTGCCCTTTTCTCACGGCCAAACGAAAATCGCACTTCGTTGGCGATTTTGCCGTGACTTTGAAGAAGAAATGCAGTGCATTTCTTATGTTTAAAATTTATTACACATAATAGAAGAAATGCAGTGCATTTCTTATGTTTAAAATTTATTACACATAATAGCAGAAACAAAGTATTGCGAAGTTTTTCGACAACATAAAAAAATTTGATTGACAAAAAGCAAGAAAGACGAGGCTCGGGGCAAAAACTGCACTTAACGGCACACTTTCGAAAAATTTTTTCGAAAGTTGTGCTTAATGTTTGTTTTTGCCCTTTTAATACCGACCAAGCGAAAATGTACGCTTCGCTTTACATTTTGTCGGTACTTGTTTTTATTGGTTATTTAAAACATCAATATATGTTTGTTTTTTTTGCAATTTGTAATCACTTTATCTTATATTGTATAAAAAATATTGAAGCACGAGTTTAGTTACCTAAACGACTGTGTGGCACGGCATGGCAGTAAACAAAGTATTTCGACGCTTTTTTTAAACTTAAAAAAATATCTGACTGTCTAAAAACAAGTGAGACAAGGCTCGACATCGTCAGAACTATCGCTATTGGCTTCAATTTGCTAGAGCAAATTTTCGCTTGAAGCTCTGTTCTTCCTCTCCCCAAAAAGCGTCTTAGCATTTTGGGGACCCCGGAAATTCCCACGCACGAGCGTACTCTGTACGTGACTGTGTGGCACGGCTTGGCAGTAAACGCAGTATCACGCCGTTTTTCGACAACTTAAAAATATCTGACTGTCGAAAAACGAGCAAGACGAGGCTCGCTATGTCAGGCTAGGCAGGAGTTTAGTCAACCCAAATGACTGTCTAGACTGGCATAGCAGAAACAAAGTATTGCGAAGTTTTTCGACAGTCAGATGACTTTTTGTAAATCTTTCTTCATCTTCCCCAGCACCTTCTTCTCTATTCTTGAGATGTAACTTTGTGATATTCCCATGATGTCGGCAACTTCTTTTTGTGTTTTTTCTTCTTCGCCATTGAGTCCAAATCTGAGCATCATTATTTGTTTTTCTCTGACATTTAATTTATCTATAATATTCCACACAATTTGTTTTTCTGCTGACTTGTCCATGCTTGATGATACGCTTTCATCACTATACAAAACATCTTGAAGCAAAAGTTCGTTGCCGTCACTATCCAAGTTTAACGGCTCATCAAGACTTATTTCATTTTTTAATTTATTTGATTTTCTTAGTTGCATTAAAATTTCGTTTTCTATGCACCTTGACGCATATGTGGCGAGTTTTATTTTTTTATCAAAATTATATGTTTGAACGGCCTTGATTAGCCCTATTGCACCAATTGAAAAAAGGTCTTCAATATTCATGCCCGTGTTTTCAAATTTTTTTGCTATGTAAACAACAAGACGCAAGTTGTGTTCAATAAGTTTTTCTTTCGCACTTTTGTTGCCAAGTGATAGCTCTTCCAAAAGAACATTCTCTTCTTCTGGTTCAAGTGGACTTGGTAATGTTTCGTTGCCACAGATATACATGACAATATTTTCCACTTCATCAAAAAGTGAAATATTCAAATATTTCTTTATTAAAAGTAACAATTTTTTAAACATTTTTCACCTCACTCAAATAATTTGCATTTAATATAACATCGCAATCAAGTCCTGTTATCTTCACTTTTGATAAAGCAAACATGGGATTTTTTATGCATATCTTTTGTTTTGAATTTTTTATTTCAATGCTGTCCACCAAAAACACGAGAATATTGTCCTCCCCTGTCGCCGTCTTGACTTTTATGTAATGTCCATTTTTTAGACCGTTTGTGTTTTGCATAATTAAATTTATTGCACAGTAATTTTTGCATAACTTTTCAAACACTTTGTAGCCCATTAGTGCAACAGGTTTGTTTGCACTTGGGTCAACTAAAACATTTCCTGTGTCGAGATAGGCACGAGCTTTGACGACTTTGTCATCATTTTTAATCACCACATCATACACAAAATTTAAAATGTTTTTTTTCTTATATAAAGTTTTTTGACACTGCTTTAATAGGTATGTCACAACCATCAAGACAAATACTATTGCAATGGTTGGAAGCTTGCCACTGTCAAAACTTCCAAAAACGGCAAAGCTTATCATAAGATTTATTCCGCCATATATTGCCGTGGTGAACAAAAACAATACATAAAATAAAAACTGACGCTTTTGTGTGCCTTTGTAGGCACATAGGCAAATGATGTATCCTATTGCACATTTAAGGAGAGTTAAAAGTACGCTTGATATATTTATCAAGGGATACAAAAGAGCCACTGCGCCACCTAGCACACTTGCGAGAATATGCCTAATTTTTGATTGTGATTGTCCAACAAGCATATAGACAATTGTCAAAATTAGGTATGTAACAAGAAAATTTTCCAAAAGTACATCTTCTATATATACTGTCATATTCTCCAAGACAATTATATATCTTAATAGCACTGAAATTGTTTGGATATTAGCACGAAATAAGACATTTTTTGAAACAAAAGCCAATAGACTTGGCATATGTTTTGTTTGCAATAAAATAAACAAAATGATATTATAAATATATCAAAGGATATGTTGAATGAAAAAATTATCTAAGATAATGTTATCAATTTTTATGCTAGCTTTTGCTGGCGTGCTGGTTGCGTGTGGTGAAAAGCCTACTACCCCAGATGCCACAGTCTACACAATTACTGCCGAAGAATCGGACTTTTATGATGTCAATGGTCAAACACGAAGCGCAACAGCTGGGACAAGTGCATATGTGACAATCGTGCCAGAATTTGAATGTGTGCGAATTGACAAAGTGCTTTATAACGGTCAAGAATGCACTGCTGGTGAAAATAACAAATACACCTTCACAATGCCAAGTGAAAATGTCACAATAACTGTTTCCTACTCATTTGTAGATAACACAACTGACAACTTCTTGACTTGGGATGATGAAAACGCATCATCTTTCAAAGTTTTTGACAGTCAAATAGAAGGCTCATATTATGCACCTTTTGATGACGGTGAACTTGTTGCAAATGTATCAAGAACTCCATCGGGCTCAGGCGGTTACTTCACAAACCATAAGCAAACTGCATTTTCAACCAATGAAGATGTGATTCCAAATAATGCACTTAGTGTGAGCGTAACAAACGAAGGCACATCAAATAGTGCTTGCGCCTTTACAGTCAAAATTAACAGAACTCTAATAAAAGAAGGAACAACACAAATTGTGTTACTCGTTGATAATGGCCATAAATTTGGAGATTCTTCACTTCTAGTTTGCACAATAACTGTGACAAAGTAAAAAACAGTTTATAGACAATATTAAAAAACCCAAAAACAAAGTTACTGTTTTTGGGTTTTTTATAATAAAAGTAAGAAAAATTTGTTTTTTATATTTCGCCGTTTCTCGACTGTCTAATTATTTATCTTTTCCACAGCAGTTTTTATACTTCTTTCCCGAACCACATGGGCAAGGGTCATTTCTGCCAATCTCTTTCTTTTGCTTTACTTGTGGATTTTCAGATTTGTTTGTTGTGGCTTCTTGCACAGGGGTAAACACTCTTTGCTTTGGCATTTCGCGTTTGATTTCTATCTTTGTGTTCAAAAGGAAGGCTGTGACATCTTCATGTATCCTATCAACCATATGGTCAAACATCTCAAAGCCTTGGCGTTTGTACTCAACAACGGGGTCACGCTGACCATAAGCTTGAAGGCCGATTTCGTTTCTTAATATTTGCATCTGGTCAATGTGGTCCATCCAAAGTGAATCAACAACACGCAAAAGTATAAGTCTTTCAAACATTGAAAAGTCAACATTGACTTCTTTTGTCTTATCAACATTTTCTTGATACTTTTTGTAGATTATGTCAAGAATTTTGTTTACAACATCGCTTATTTCACAGTTTTCAACAAATTCTTTCGTTACAAGGTTTGTATTCTTTGGGAACAACTTATCTTCAAGTCCACGGTTAAGTGATTCAAGATCCCATTCAAAGTATGGTTTATCTGCATCAAGATATGTGTTACAAATTCTTGTCACAACCTCAGGATACATCTCCATAATTTGCTCATGAATATCAATTCCGTCTAGCACTTTGTTTCTTTCGCCGTAAATTATTTGTCTTTGCTGGCTCATAACATCGTCAAACTTCAAAACTGCTTTTCTTGAAGCGTAGTTTTGTGCTTCAATACGCTTTTGTGCCATTTCAATTTGTCTTGTTAGCATACGCATTTGAAGTGGTGTTGAATCGTCAATACGCAAAAAGTCCGCAATTTTTTGAAGTCTTTCACCGCCGAATCTAACCAAAAGGTCATCTTCAAGTGACAAGAAGAACACAGATGAACCCCTATCACCTTGACGTCCTGCACGACCACGAAGCTGGTTATCAATACGCCTTGACTCATGCCTTTCTGTTCCAATTATGTGAAGACCACCAGCAGCAATTACCTGCTCTTTTTCTTTGTCGGTTGTTTGTTTGAATGTTGTGTAATATTCATTGTAAACTTCTCTTGCATGCAAAAGTCTTTCATCATCGCTTGGAGCAAAAGATGTTGCAAATGAAATTTCGTCTTCTTCAAACTTTTCATCACGCATCTTTTTGACAGCCATATACTCAGGGTTACCACCAAGTAAAATATCTGTTCCACGACCAGCCATGTTTGTTGCTATGGTAACAGCACCAAGCCTACCTGCCTGAGCGACAATTTCACTTTCCATTTGGTGATTTTTTGCGTTCAAAACAACATGCTTGATTTTTGCTTTTGTGAGTGCATCACTTAAAAGCTCTGATTTATCAATATTGACTGTACCAATAAGAATTGGCTGACCTTGACTGTGTCTTTCTTTGACTTCATCGACAATAGCCATGATTTTGCCTTTTTCGGTGCGGTAAACTATATCGTTATAGTCAATTCTTATTGTTGGCTTATTTGATGGAATGACGATAACATCGACATTGTAAATGCCGTTAAATTCGTCTTCTTCGGTTTTTGCAGTACCTGTCATACCACTAAGTTTGTGATAAAGCCTAAAATAATTTTGGAAGGTGACTGTTGCCAAAGTTTTGTTTTCGTCTTTGATTTTAACGCCTTCTTTTGCTTCAATTGCTTGATGAAGACCGTCGCTATATCTTCTGCCCTTCATAAGACGACCTGTGAACTCATCGACAATCAAAATCTCATCATCGCGAACAATGTAGTTTTCGTCACGCTTCATAATGAAGTTTGCTTTTAATGCGTTCATTATATGGTGGTCAAGTTCAAGATTGTCAACATCGCTTAGATTGTCAACTTTAAAATACCTTTCTGCCTTTTCAATTCCTTGTTCTGTCAAATGGATAGCTTTGATTTTTGCGTCGATTTCAAAATCGTCATTTTCTTTTAATGTCTTTGCGAATTTGTCGGCAGAAACATATGTTTCGCTTGACTTCATTCCACGCCCTGAAATGATAAGTGGTGTACGAGCTTCATCTATCAAAATACTATCAACTTCATCGACAATGGCAAAGTTTTGACCACGTTGAACACGCTGTCTTTTGTCAACAACCATATTGTCACGAAGATAGTCAAAGCCAAGTTCGTTGTTTGTGCAATATGTTATGTCGCAGTCATATGCTGCTTTTTTTGCTTTTGGATCCATTCCGCTAATTGCAACGCCGACCGTTAGTCCCAAAAATTTATAAACTTTTCCCATCCATTCGGCATCACGCTGAGCAAGGTATTCGTTTACTGTGACAACATGAACACCTTTGCCAGAAAGTGCGTTTAAATATGCAGGAAGCGTTGCAACAAGTGTTTTTCCTTCACCTGTCTTCATCTCGGCAATTCTGCCTTGGTGTAGTGCAACACCGCCCATGATTTGAACTTTGAAGTGGCGCATACCAAGCACTCTTGCCGATGCTTCTCTAACTACTGCAAAAGCATCAACCAAGATGTCATTTAGTGTTTCGCCATTTTCCAAACGCTTTTTGAGTACATTTGTTTGGTCAATAAGTGTTTCATTGTCAAGTGCTTTATATTCTTCTTCTTTTGCAAGCACTTTTTCTGCTATTTTGTCTAATACTTTTAATCTTTTCTTTTCGCCTGAAAACAAGCCCATGATATTCTCCTTAACTATTATACTTTACTACAAAAAGATATATTTTCAAAACAATTTTTAATTTTTTTGATGCGCATGTGCAACTGTTAAACAATATATATTTTTAGCGCCTGCCTTTTTAAGTGCTTCGGCGCAGTTTGTAAGCGTTGAACCCGTTGTGTAAACATCGTCAATGATTAGCACATTTTTGCCTTTAAACTCGCTTTTATCGTTAACCGAAAAAGCCCCACTAAGATTTTGCTTTCTTTGAGCAAAATTTAAGTCAACTTGATTTTTCGTATCTTTTTTTTTCACCAAATTTTCATAGCTCACCGGCAAATTAAGAAGTTTGCCAAGCAAAGTGGCAATAAGTTCACTTTGGTTATATCCACGAGCTTTTTGACGATTTTTGCGCATAGGCACATAACAAATAATGTCGCAGTCGTAGTTATATTGGTGATATGCCTTGAAAAGATAGTATGCAAAGCACACATGCCAAAATTTTTGATTATCAAATTTGAAATTTCTTATTGCGTTTGCTATCGCTCCGTCATACAAAAACACAGACCTGTTCATTTTGAAAATTTTGTCTTCATGCTTACAAAATTCACAGTATTTTGCTTGATTTTCAATGACATCTCCACATCTATTACAAATGTTACCCGAAACAAACGGCAAAGTGTTTTTGCAATTATCACAAGTGGCAGTGCCGTCGTCATCAAAAATCTCATCACCACAAAAATTGCAAGTGAAATTATCTGGATATAATGTATTTATTGCCAAGCTATAAAGCTTTTTAAACATCTGAGCCAAACAGTTCAACCGCCTTTTTAAATGAAGTTACCAAAAAGTCAGCAAGCATGGTGAAGCGCTTTGCAGTGTAGACATTGCTCACCATACGCCTTAAATTTTTCTTTTCGCCAACCAAAACAACCATTTTTTTAGCACGAGTTACCGCTGTATATATCAAATTTCTTGTCAAAATAAGTCCAGTGCCAGCGATGAGTGGAATAACCACGACATCAAACTCACTGCCCTGACTTTTGTGAATTGTTATTGCATAAGCAAGAGAAAGCTCTGAAATTTCTGTTCTTGGATAGGTACATTCTCTACCATCTTCAAACCAAACAATAATTTCGCCAGTTTGACGGTTTATTTTGTGAATGTAGCCTATATCTCCATTAAATACCCCTGCTCCCTCTTCACTTCGATAGCCGTCACGCCTTACCCAAACTAAATCGTAGTTGTTTGACATCTGCATGACCTTGTCGCCCTCACGAAATATTGTTGCACCAACAACCTGTTCAAGTTTTGTCGCCGAAGATGGATTGATTACATCTTGCAAGCACTTATTCAAATTTTCTATTCCAACAACGCCAGATTTTAGCGGTGCAAGAACTTGTATTTTTGAAGTGTCAATTTTCATGTAGTTTGGTATGCGTTTTGTCACCATTTCAACAATTGTGTCTTTGATGACATTTAAGTCAGACTTTTCATCAAAGAAAAAGTCACGACTTGAATTGTCAAGAACAGGCATTTGTCCACTGTTGATTAAGTGTGCATTGGATATAATTAAGCTTCCACTGTCCTGCCTGAATATTTTTGTTAAATAGTCAACATTTATCACCTTGCTTGAAAGGATATCACTTAACACATTGCCAGCACCAACTGATGGGAGTTGGTCCTTGTCGCCAACTAATATCAATTTACAATCTCGTGGCAACGCTTTTAAAAGCGCGTTGAATAGAAGTACGTCGACCATTGAAACTTCGTCGACAATGACTGCGTTTACATCAAGAGGGTTTGAATCATTGTGAACAAATCTGCCATTGTCACCACGAAAGTCAACTTCAAGTCCACGATGAATTGTCTTTGCGTCTTCGCCCGTGCTTTCGCTAAGCCTTTTTGCTGCACGCCCAGTTGGAGCAAGTAACATAACTTTGAGCTTTTGCTGACGAAGTATACTCATTATGCACTTGACAATTGTAGTCTTTCCAGTGCCCGGCCCACCTGTTATGACATTGACACCTTTTTGGACACTGTCAATTATTGCCTGTTTTTGACTAGCGTCAAAAGATATCTTGTTGAGCGCCTCAAACTGTCTTATTTCATTTGTGACATCAATATCAGTTCTTTGTGCCGACACACACAAAAGTGCAAGTTTTTGCGAAACTTGGTTTTCGGTGAAATAGTATTTTGTGAGCATAACGACATCGTGTGGATGCTTGAAAAAAGTTGTGACAACTTTGTCGAATACCAAATTTTGAAGTACATTTTCAAAATTGTCAGAAAATTTATCTGCGTCAAGTTCCAAAAGTCCTGCTAAGTTTTTAAAAAGCACAGATTTTGGCATATATGTGCTACCATTTTTGTCGCTGTTTTCGTTCAAAATATGTAGCATACCAGCACGCATACGAAATTCACTATCTGCACTTATGCCCATACTCCTTGCAATCTTGTCGGCAGACAAAAAACCAATGCCGTCAATCTCTTCAACCATACGGTATGGATTTTGCTTGACATACTCTATTGTGTTGTCTTGATATTTTTCATAAATTTTGAGTGCCATGTTTGTTGTTATGTTGTAACTTTGCAAAAACATGACGCTGTTTTGAAGTTTTTTTATTTCGCTAAAACTTTCGCCAATCGCAAGTGCTTTTTTTTCACTTATGCCCCTAACTTCTGCAAGACGCAAAGGCGTGAACTCAATAACTTCCAAAGTGTTCTCTTTAAACCTGTCAACAATAGCTTCGCTTGTGACTGGGCCAACGCCTTTTATGAGTCCACTTGATAAATATTTTTTTATGCCGTTTATTGTGCTTGGATAAATAACTTCGCTTGTGTCGACGCTGAATTGTTCACCATACTTTGAGTTAGTGATAAACTTGCCATTAAGCCTAACGTTTTCTGCAACATGAATAGACAAAAACTTGCCAACGAATGTCGTGTATTCATTGCCATGAGAAAGTACTGCAACGGTATAACCATTTGAGTCATTTCTAAAAATTATTTCTTCAACCGTGCCTTCAAGTATCATAACAACATTTTAAGTTAAATATGAAAAAAGTGCAACCTTTTTTATTGACAATATTTTTTTAAAATCATATCATATAGACATGAACGCAAGAAAGTTATTAGAAACAAAATCACTATGTGAAACAATATGCGGACTGGCAAAAAGTGAAATACCAAACAACGCAATGAAAATACTGTATTTTCTTGATGAGTATAAAGATGTCCCACCTTCTTTTTTGATTTCAAAACTTGGTATTGCAAAATCAAACTTGGCACTTATTGCACAAGATATGATTAAAAAAAGGCTTATTGAAAGTTACCACACAAACATTGACCGAAGAACAATAACCTATCACATAACCCAAAAAGGAAGAAATGAATTAAAAGACTACTTAATGCAAATAGAAAAGATATTCAAAAACGCCGACCCATCCCTTGAACAAAACTTTGACAACATTCTCGAATATCTCAACAAAAAAGTGTAAACATTATTATTTTTAATAAAAATTCACCAGCCAAACTGGTGTTTTTTTATACAAAAAACACGCAAGTAAAAGTACTTGCGTGTTTTCTGATTAAAAATCATTACACATTTTTTGTCCAGGTGCAAGCGATGTAAAGGTCAGTTAAAAATGTTGCAAGTTCACTTGGTGAATACTCACTGACATCAACTTGTTGTACTTTCATACCATCATAATCTAGTGTCCACACACTGCCATTATCTTCAAAAGTAACTGATGTTAAATTGTCGCAACCATTAAAGGCATAATCTCCTATACTTATCACACTGTCTGGTATAACTATGCTATTTAATTGATCGCAATATCTAAAAGCTCCGCCTGCAATAACTTTGACATTTGTTAAATCCAATTCGTCATCAGTAATTGTTTCTGGGGCATCTATTACAAATTTTGTTACTTCATCACTTGCCGTCGCAATACCTTTACTTGTGTTTTGTAGGTCGCTCAGCCATGGCGTG
>CALWTG010000016.1 GCA_944384385.1 uncultured Clostridia bacterium
TAGCTTGTCAAATGATTTTTGTCAAGTTTTTTTATAAAGTATTTAAAAATTGTCATTTTGTCACAAAATTGTTTTAAATGTGTCACGATTTTGGGCTATATTTAACCTTAGCACAAACAAAGTATTGCGAAGTTTTTCGGCAGTCAAATAAAAACCACGGACTTTATCCGTGGTTTTTATTGTTTGACTTTCGCCTTAAATTCCCCAAGAAGATTTGAGTGATGATTCAAACACAAGTGTTGGGAAGTCATTCTCGTTCACTGTGAAGAATGCATCTTGAGTGTTGAGTGCAAGTCCTGATGGAACTGTTTGATAGGTCTCTACTATGAAGTTGGTTGCACTTGTTCCAAGCACTGCTGAATATTGAGAGTCTATATTGGCGAATCTTGTCACTTTTTCGCTTGAAGATGAAACATTTGTGACATTTGCAATGAATAGTGCCAAATCTCCAACTTTCCCTATCGATGTTGTGGCAGTTATGTTAGCACTTACATATGCCGATGTTATTTCACCGTTATTTGATGAGCCAACAAGTCCTGCAATTTTGACATTTTCTGTCGTTGCACGAGCGCCTCTTGAAACTGTTATATTTGACATTGCATATGCATAGCTTATTGTTCCTGAGGTATTAACACCAACAATTCCGCCGAATGTGAAGTCAACTGCGCTTTGAGTGTCACGAGCAATGTTTAGTGTCACATCTCCTGTGAATACTGCATTTTGAATAGTTCCTCTATTTGTTGCGACAATTCCTGCACTTGTTGAACGCGTTGATTGGATATATATGTCTGCATAGTTAGCAACTTCCAACACGCTTCCCCTATTTGTTCCAACAAGGGCGAAGTTTGCAAGTGTCCCCGATGAGCTTGTTAGATTTCTGATGTCAAAATCATAGTAGTTTATGACCTTGCTTATTGTTCCGTCATTTGTTGATGCAACTGCATAGACATTGATTGTGTAGCGTGTTTCAATTGAGATTGAAGATAAGTTCTCTGCCCCAAGAACAATATTTTCAATTGTTCCATGGTTCTCATATGCCACAAGTGAAAGCGTTGAGCCTATCACCATTTGTGTTTGAAGGTTGAGATATATCCTCAAGTTTTTCACTGCTCCGCCTTGTGCGATTGAGCCAAACAGTGCAACATACTGAATATTTTGTATTGATGTTGAAATGTCTCTCATATCGAAGTCCCAAGTAAGTGAATGCATATCTCCGTCATAACCAGCTGTGAAAGAAAGTTGTTCGTTTAGTCCTAGTGGTGAAACTCCTGTTATGTCGCTCACCTGCTTGAAGTGGAAGTATTTATCTTCTTCGCTAAGTGTGACATGAGTGTCGGTTTGATTTGCTGAGAGTGTGTAACTGTTCTCATAGTCTGGTTTGTCAAGTCTATATAATATGTTTGCAAAATGCTCAGCAGTTTCAACAAGGTATGGATTATTAGTTGTTCCCATTCCGCCATAACTTGACTGTGATGTCTCGGTCACTTTGAAAAGATTTATCGTCACACAACTTCCAGTTAGCTTATTTTCTGGTTCCAAGATTGGATCATAGTAGTATGTGTAATCTGATGTCAAGCTTCCGTCACTGCCCGTTGCGTTTCTAACCACAACAGCAACTGAAACTTTGTGTGCACCCATTTCAATTGGATAATACCTATTTGTTGTGTTGTCATTTGTTGTGAATAAGTATGTTCTGAGCACAATTGGTTCGCCGTCTTGATACATTATGTCACCGTTTTCGTCAACTGCAAGCACTTCATCTTTTATTCTAAACACATGGTCACTTGATGTGCCGTCTGTTGCCCAAGTGAAGTACATCTCTGTTGCGTTAAAGGTAACTTCTTCAACTGATTTTGGCTTTTGAATTTCACGCACTTTTGAAGGATATGATGCAACATAGCTTTCGTCACCAAGTGGCAACACTTGAATTGTGTAATAAAGTGTGTACGCATCACTTATTGAGTAGTTAAATTGTGTTGTATTGATGTATGGCGTGTCAACCACCACAGTCTTTGGCGTTGGATCAACGCTTGTATAGTATGTGACAAGATATTCAACATCTATATTTGCGTCGCTTGTTCCCGTCATTGGAGTGTAGCTATCCCAAATGATATTTAGGTCTTCGCTTTCGCCAATTGTTCCAAGTAGTATCTCATTGTCTTGTATGCCGTTTAACTGATAGATGTATGGAGAATTGTTGCTATTGACATTTATAAACTGCAAATATTCGGAGTTGACATAGCCTTGACCCTCCACGCCCTCTCTTGCCACAACTCTGATTTTAAGTTCAATTGTACCTGAGGTTATGAGTTTATCTACTATTGGTCCTGTATATGTTTCTTCTGTCACAATCTCACTAAATACGCCGTCTTGTGTTGTGAATGTGAGTTCATAGTCGTAATTTCTTTGCTCAATGTCTCCACCATATGTCCAAGAAAGTACACCGTCATGAATGACAATGTTGTCAACAAGTCCCGAGTCATCTTCGCCAACAACTGTCTCATACTTTTCAAATGTATAAACTTCGCTTGGCAAACCTATCAAATAGTATGCCGTTTGTGAATTGTATATATATTTGCCAAGATTGTCGCTTGTTGTGAAATATCCTGAAACTGTCACTTGATATCTTCCTGCTTGCAAGCTCTCACAACTGTATGTTGCCTTTGTGCCTGCACTTGAAAAGTCGCTGTCAATCACAATTTCTGTGTTAAGTGGTGAGCCAAGTGCGTCAACTTGTTGAAGCGTTACACGATAGTAGTTTATTCTTGCATTGTTGTGGTTCACAACCTTATCCCAAACAAGTTCACCGCTTGTTGCAACAACATTTGTAACTTGTGGTACAAGCGTTGCATAAATTGTGTCACTTGTTTTTGAATTTACATAGGCAAGTGTGTCTGAGTCAAGCATAACATTCAAGTCGCCCATTGCCATAAAGCCATAACCAACATTTTGTCCTAACTCTTGCGATTGATATTTCATTCTATTATCTTCATCAAGAGAAATTGGCAAAGACAATATCTTGTCTTCATTTTCTATATGGACAGTGTATGAAGTACTGTTATCTATATTTGTCCAATAGAACACACCATTTTCAACAACTGGACTTGGTGAAGCAAGTTTAGTAAGTTTTCCAACATGTGAGTTTGGACCTGTAAGCACGACATTTGTTGTTGTCGTGTTTCTATCGCCTGTTGCTTGAATGTATATGTCATAGTACTCAACATTGCTTGAAAGTTCACTTGCGTCCCAATATGGTTCGTAAACAACTAATTGTTCACTAAGTGAAGTTCCCGATGCAACATAGGTTATTATATATGACGATGCACTTTGCTGAGCGTTCCAGTAAAGTTCGCCGTTTCTAACATAAGCCACACTTTCGTCAAGCACGCTGACAGTTATGAAGTTTGAAACTTTTCCGTTTAGCACCATGTTATTGTCGCCACGAACATATACTGCAAAGCTTGTGAAGTTGTCGTCAATGTCACCGCTTTCAATAAGTTCGGTTATGTTTAGTTTGTTTTCGGTTATTCCTGCCTCGTCAGTAAGCATAACCCTTTCGGTGACTTTTTCGTCATACTCGTTTATGCTTTCTTTAATGCCATAGACAATATACTTAACTTCGCCTGAATAATACTTAGAAGGTATTGTTATTTTGTTCCACCTAAGTTCATAACTGTTGTTTGTGTAAACAAGTTCTAGCACAGGTGCGTATGGAATGTAAACTGAGATACTGTCACCAAACTCTGATGTTAACTGGTCGTCACTGTTGCCAAGTTGGTTAAGTGTCAATGAATAGAGCCCTGCTGGAATGTCCGAGCCAAAATCTGTATAGTTGTTGTTCAAACTTGGCCAACCATAGAATGTGAGCATATCAAGGAGATTTTGAGGAATTTGAACTCCAAAATTGCCTGCGAGATCAAAAAGCCCTTCATCAACAAGACAATAGTAAGCCGCTCTGTCTATGTATTCATATATGTTATTAAGCCCTGTACTATTTGATGCTGTGAGTCTAAGTGTTATTTTGTCACGAAGGTTGTCTTGTAAGCTTGCCATACTCATAGTAAATGGTTTTTCAAGAGTTACTGTTCCGTTTAAAAATCCTGGAATTGTAGAAATTGCTCCAAACGCACCACCAAAAGTATCAAGATTTATGTCCCAAGTGAGCGCCCCGTCTTGCACTCTAAACACATCTGGTGGACTTAGTTTTGTGATGCTCTTTTCTGAGCCGTCTTCATTTGTATAAAGACCTTTTGTGCTTGCAATGTAGTTTGTTCCAGCAGTTGGCACTGCTTGAACTTCATATCTTTTATATGTGATGTTTTTGCTTAAATCTGAAAGTTTATATTCGTATGAATTTGAGCCACTTACTGGACTGTCAACAATCAATTTCCCGTCAAGATACAATAGATATCCGCCTGCACCATCAACTTGTGCCCATGAAAGTTTTCCATCAGTTAGACTTGGCGTTGGCGTGTCAAGCTTTGTGAATACAAGCACTTCAGCTGGCTTTGAGTTCAAGCTATAAACTCCGTCACTATCGACATCTCCACTGCCTCTAACTGATATACTTGCAGAGTGTTTGCCCGCCGTCAAAGGAAAATCTTCTGTGTCTAGCCTAAATTCCTTTGTTGAAATTGTGAATTTAGTTTCATCTATTTGAAGGTTGTATCCAAATTGTGCCGTTGCCGTGTCAGTCCAAGTTAAATAACTTTCTGTGTAGTCATAGGAATCATTGACTTTCTTTAAAGTGACTTTCAAACTGCCAAGCGTGTTGTTATTTAACAATTTAACTTTAATTTGATTACTTTCATCGCTATAAAGTGTGTTTTCTGCTTCGGTTGTTGCCCTGACTGTCAAGATGTAAACTGTGTCATTGCTAAAATCGTTATACATCTCTTCACTATAAAATGATGAGAATGCTTGCTGAGTATCATCTTCGACTATTTCGTCAAGAACATACCTGTTGCCACTGATTAAACCTTCATATAAAGCATCAATATTTGAAAGTTTTGAGAAAGATATATATCCCTCTGTGACTGCCAAATTTTGAATTGGTGCAAGCTTTGTGCAAACAAGGTCGCCTGTGTAAAGTGAGTCCAAAACAACATTTTGAGTTACAAGCGATGTGCCGATGTTTCCAACTGATTTGATGTTTAATGTGAAGTCGCCACTCTTGCCTTTTAAGTTTTCTGTAAGAGTGTGTACTCCATTTTTAACATATCCTGTATAAATTGTGTCAGCATCTATGTTTAGTGCATAGTCATATGCTGATGCCACTTTATCCCAAACAAGCACGCCGTTTGAAACTTGGAAGTTTTCAACTTGTGGAAGTACTGTGCCCGAGATTGTTGTTTTTGCACTGTTAATATAGTTCTTTCCAGCTCCCGTTTGGTCGATAAGACCTTGTGCGTAGATTTCAAAAGTAAAGTCAGTGCCTAAAAGTTCGTATATGTCGCTTGTGAGTGCTAGGCTAACATAATCTTGACTTAGGACATAACTATCAACAACATTTTGATTTATTGTCAAATAATATGATGTTGCGTTTTGAACTGCATTTCCTCTGAAGTATATTGTTGAATTAACACCCGCTTCTTGTTTCAAAAAGCCAAGACTTTGAACGCTTTTTAACTTTGTGAATGTGAATGTGTTTGTGTCGCTTAAAATGTAGCCGGTTTGGTCAAGCTTTCTTGAAACTGTGACGACATAGTCCATATCCACAGTTGTGTCAACTTTTTGATTTGTGTCTTGATATGTAAAATCTTCATAAACATACTCATCGCCACAATTTAATTGAAGTTGTTTAACAACTCTATCGTTTTGAGTAATTGTTATGAGATAGTCATAATTTTGAGTGTCTGCGACACCTCTGCCCGCAACGAGTCTGTCTGGATAAAAAGTTATTTCGCCGTCTTCAACTTTTGTGACAACAAGAGTTTGACTTTGTGGACTTGTGTATGTGCTCTTTGCATTTCCAAGTGCGTACACTATGATATTTATGTTACCAGAGAATGCACTTGCATAAAGCTCGTCGTGAAGGTCAACAGTTGTTGAAGAACTTTCAACTTGTCCAACAACATCTCCGCCGTTTGAATATGTTATCATATACCCACTTGCGTTGTTTGTTCCTGTAAATGTAAGCACTGCCTCTTGACTTACTGCAAGATTTGTTGGAGCATCAAGCCTTGTGAATTTTTCTGACTCAATTGGTGTACTATCTATATAATTGCTTTGACCAAGTGCAGTAATTCTAACAAAGTATTCACCGCTTAAAAGTGCTTCACTTATTGTGAACTGTGTGTTTTGTCCAAGACTTTCATATGTCACTACATCACTGCCACTAACTAATTCAATCTTGAAACCTTTAAGACTTATGTTCTCAAAATCGTATTGCCAAGAAAGAGAAATGTCTTGTTGTTTAAAGTCGTCGCCACTTGCACTGATTGTGATGTTTGAAACTTCCATAAGTTTGTGGAAGTCGACGCCTTCACTATAATATGATGACAAATAGTGCTTTTCGCCTGCTGAAATTGTAAACTCGCCAACATATGCTTTGACGCTTGCCGTGAAGCCATAGCCACCCAATTTTTGAGTTATGTCTAAGATGTCTTCACTATCAATATATATTTGATTTAAAGATGTTTGATAAACTTCATAACTTCTCTCTGTTGAGATTTTTAACATATATGAAGTTATCTCGCTCACACTGTCATATGACATAAGCCCGTCATTATCAATGGTTGGAGTGCTAAGTGTGTTTATTCTTTCAAAACTAAATGTTGTTTCTTTGCTGTCAAGGTAATAGTTCTCGCCTTTTGCAGTTTTGTTTGCAATAAGTTTGACTGTAACATCGAACACGCCAGAAAATGCTGAAAGGTTTGATGCGTTTTCGCCATTTGACAAAATTTGTATACTGTCAAGCTCTGTTCCAACTTCATACTGAGTGTCGACAAGAACTTCTTCTTGGTCGTCAACTGTTATTTGTTTCACGCTTTCAAGTCTTGTCACAAACACTTGGATATATTCAGATGAGATGTACCCTTCTTTGCTGATTTTTAAAAGTAGTGTGTACTGACCTTCGTCTTCAACATATGAAGTTATGTCACAAGATGTTTCGCTTTGAGTTGCTATCACATCATCGTTAAGAGATAGTGTATATGTAACGCCCGAGACTTCGCTTTCCTGCCAACTTGCAGTGACCACGCCGTCACTTTCTGTGACATACATTTCAAGGTCACTTTTGAGTTTTTGTACTGTTGTTGGTGCACTTTCAAAACTTGAGAAGTAAACTACTGTGTCAGCGTTTACTGTAACAACTGAACCAACATAGCCATACCTAAGCGTCACAGTGAAGTCTTGACCTGCGTCAATTCCTGCATCTGACACTTGTGAAGAAAGTACATCAAGAGATGTTGTTTTGAGTGCAATTTCTGACTTAACATCACCTTGCGATAAAGTCAAAACATATTCAAAATTTTGTTCCTGTGTGCCGTCAAATGTCAATGTCGTTTCGTCAAGCACTGGTGCGTTTGGCGTTGAAAGTCTTTGAACTTTAAATTGTGTGTAGTCGCTGTCAAGATAATATGTATTTTCAATAGTTTCGTCTGTTGCTAAAAGTTTGCCTTTAACTATGTACTCACTTAGCTCGCCAATGGTGTTAGTCTTTTCGTCATTTAGTAAAATTTCGTATTTTTCTTGTGACAACTGTGACACCTCTACATCGGTGCTAATTGTAATGACTCCGTCTTTTGAAATACCGAAACTTTCAGGAGCTTTGTGTCTAACAATTTTTATGGATGAAACACTGCTGTCTAAAATAAGTTCGTCTTCGTTTTGAGCATAAACTTTTAAAACATATTCGCCACTTGTTTCAAGCTTGGCGCTAAGGTCAACACTAAGTGTGTCCCCGTCATCACTAGCTAAGAGTGTGACATCGTTTAATGTTATATTGTATATTGTTGCATTTTCCACTTTTTGAATTGTTGCAACAAGCGTTTGTCTATCAAAAGTAATGACGGGCGTTGCAAGTGGAAGCGTAACATCAAACTCGCACTCGCCATAGTTTAAACTGTCAAGATATAGTTTACCACCCGAAGCCCCACCAATCGCCCTGACGCTAACTTTGTAGTGTCCATATTCAAGGTTGTTTAGTTCAAGCGATGTCAAGTTTGTTTGACTGCCACCGTAACTTTCACCGTCTTTTGTGATGACATAGTCATAACCAGTTGCGTAGTTTAATGCGTTATAGCTTATTGTGTGAGAGTTGTTTGAATTTTTTGTGTCTGTAAGAGCGACATCTTCTAGCCTAATAACCAAGATTGTAGTTTTTGAAGACAAGTAATAAGTTGTTTGAGTTGAATCTTTTCTTGAGGCAGTAATGTAAACTTCATACTGCTTTGCTTCGTCAAATATCTCATCAGCATTGCCGTAGCTAGCGCCGTCATAAGTTAAATCATACTCGTGTTCGCCGTCAAAATATGAGAGAGTGTATGTTATTTGTGGTTGTGTTTCAAATGTCACATAGTATTTGCCGTCACTGACGCTTTGCACAATGCTTTCAAAGTCAACTTGTGGAAGCTGAACAACATCAATGCTATTTGATTCGTCGCTTGAAAGTTCAAGTTCGCCTTCTCCCGCAAGAGAGCGTGCAACAATGGTATATGTCCCAGCGCTTAGGTCACCAAGCGTATACTGACCATTTTCAAGCATAACTTTTTGACTTTGCGTGCCATATGTTATTGTAAGTTCAATATCTTTGCCTTCATAGTCTGTCACACTGACAACTTTTTGAGCATAATCAAACAAAAGTACAGGGGCTTCAAGTTTTGTAACGCCAGCTAGCGTGCTTTGAGTTTGACTTGAAAGATAACTTGCGTTGTCACTCACCGCTTTAAGTGAAAGTGAGTAAACTCCCGAAGGAATATTTGAAAGTTCGTATTTCCCGCCCGACACTGTGACTGTCTTATCTGTGCCGTTTGCGCTTTGATATGTTAATTCATAGTGGAAATTGCCACTTTGCGTATTTTCCCAAACAATGTATCCATCAGAAATTGAAAGTGTTGGAGCATAAAGCCTTATGAATGTAACCTTTTCGCTTTCGCCTTCAACCATAATGACATTAGCTTCGCTTTGCTTTGTGCTAACAACAACTATGTCATAAACTGTTTGCTTGATATCACTTAATTGCGACAAACTTAGTTTTAAACTGTTTGTTGTTGTCACTTCACTAACAAGGCCATTGACAATAACTTTATAACTTGCCGTTTGGTCATCGCTAGTCCAAGAAAGCACTCCGCTTTCGTCGTCAAAAGTGATGTCTTTTGGTGCACTGAGTATTTGAACAGTTATTGGTTCGCAGTACTGTGAGCCGTAATAATTTACATGTCCGTCTGTAATTTTGTCATTTGCTTTGACAGATATTTGGTACTCTCCAACGCTAGCAAAAGGAAGCCTGTTTGTGTAGACAACTTGTTCTTTCATAGCGCCAAGCGAATCTGTTATTTTAACTGTGTAGGAACTTGCAACTGTCACAACGCCATTTTGACTTATAAGGCTATGGTTCCAAATTATGCTCTTTGAACTTTTGTCATAACTAAGCCCGCTGACATTTTCAAGTGTGAGTGGATTGCCTGTGACTTTGACTTCAAGGTTGTCCACATAGTTTTCATATGACACCTCAACAAAAGTTGTGCCCGCTCCAACCGCCGTGATTGTCGAATTTTCAAGCGTGACAACATTTTGGTCAAACACTGAATATTCAACATCGCTATAGTCAATGTTTTTGAGCGATAAAATAGAAGAAATGTCAAAATCATCTCCGATTGACATTTCAATATAATTTTGCTGTAAACTCAATTCATAATTTTCACCACACGCAAAAAGCGTCACCATGGTGAATAAACAAAAAATCGACAGTAAGTATGAAGTTAATTTTTTCATAAACTCTCCTACACTTTTCGATTTATTTTAACACTATTTGCAATATTTTATCAAATGAAATAACATAAAATTATATATTAAATATTTATTACATAAATATGTTTCAAAAAAAATCTGCTATTTTTTTGCCCAAAAATAGTCAATTTTGACAATATTTTTCAAGTAAATCACGACAAATCATAATGTGTTTTTGCTCATCAATTAGTATTTTTTTTAATAATAAAGCAACATCTTTTTCAGGCATTTTTGCGATTGACAATTTGTAATTTATTATGCTTTTTTCTTTTATTTCAATAACAAAATTTAACATTTCTTTAATGTTTTTTGTGAATATTAAATTATTAAAAATATTTTTGTCAAAATCTATTTCTCCGCCTCTTTCAATTATTTTTTCGCCAAGTATTTTTTGATGTGAATTTTCGTCTTCACACATGTTTAAAAATACTTGTGCAAATTCACTTTGTTTGCCAAGTAGTGTAAAGTAAAAAGTTTTTAATTGCATACCACAAAAAATCTCGCCATAATCATCGGCATAAAGATTTTTTAATAGTCCCACAACATAGTTATTCACACATCTTGTTTATGAAAATATTTCAAAAAGTGTGACGGCATTTCAAGTTCAAATTTCAAATTGTTTAAGTATTCAAGTTCTTTATCGTCTATATTAAACACAATTTTGTATGCAACAAGGCACTGAGATTTCTCCCCATATTTTTTATTACGCTCACTGTCACCATACTTTTCATCACCCAAAATCGGCAAATTTTCATGCGACAAATGTGCCCTGATTTGATGCATTTTTCCGTTTTCAATTTCAACTTCAAGAAGTGAAAGTTCGCCATTTTTTTGAAGTAAATTGTAAGAAGTAACAATTTTTTGAGCATTTTTTTGCATTTTTTCATAAATTTTTACATATTTTTCATGTTTTTCTAAATATCCCACAAGTGTTTGTTTTTTTAATGGCTTGCCAAAAACAATGGTAAGATAAAATTTTTTTACATGCTGTTTTTTAAATTGTGAAATTAAAATATTTAAAACTTCTTCGCTTTTTGCAAAAATAACAAGCCCTTCGGTGTTAAGGTCAAGCCTGTGAACCGCAAATATTTTTTTGTTATATTGCAAAAAGTATTCATCACAAATGTTATACTCACCGTCTACCACTTCAACTTTTTTAGGTTTGTTAAAAACTATTATATTTTCGTCTTCGTAATATATGTTCAAGATGTTTTTCTTGTCTTCAAGATAAATTTCAATTTGCTCACTGCCATCAAGTATAATGTTTTCACTCACCCTAACGCCGTTGACTTTAATGTCTTTTTTTCTTAGTGCACGCAAAAATGAGGAGTATGAATATCCCCTGACATTGTCCTGCAAAAACTTCAAAAGCCTACACTTTTTTTGTGCAATCAGCGTGTATTTGTTCATTTTTGTTCTAAAAAGATTATACAATAATATACTAACATATGTAAACAAAAACTATTTTAGTTTAGACAAAATAAATTAAATAATTATTTTATTTGATAATTTTCCTTAAATGTGTATAATGAAAATAGGAGGAACAATATGGCAGGAAAGAAAAACGGATTTGTTGCAGCGATGGACAATTTGCCTTGGATTGTTAAGCTTATTCTTTGCTTACCAGTTCTTGACATTATTTGGGCAATTTATCGTATCGTAAAAGGTGCCACAGCAGGCAAAGTACTCACACTTGTGTTTGGTATTTTGTGGATTATTCCAGGATCAGTTATCTGCTGGCTTCTTGACCTTATCTGCACAATCTTTATGGGCAGACCAAAATTCTTTTGCTAAATAGCAAGAAAAACAGACGCCTTTTGGTGTCTGTTTTTTTACATCAATTTTGAGCAATAAGTGTTGCCCCTTCAACAAGAACATATGTCGTTTCGTTTGTCCCTTCAATCAAATAAGGTGTCTCACCCGGCGTTGCAATTACAAGTCCATTCAAATCTTTTGGGCAAATTATTTTATCGATGGACATACTATATAACGCTCTTGCAGCGAGTAAGCAACTTCCAATGTCAAAACCCGTCATCCCATTTGCGTATGAAGCTATTGCTTTTGCCCTTTCTTCAATATTTGTTATAGGAATTTCTGTTATAGTTGATGCAATATCTCCAAACATTTGCTTTAAATAATTGTCATTAATACCAATAAACCCTAACATATATGAAGAATCTGTTACACTAGAAAAATCAAAGCGACTTAAATCAAGGGTGTCTAATTTTACGCCAGAAAAAGCTACCATAAATTCAGTTACATTAGATGTGTCAAAGTACATATTTTTTATTTCTGTTAAAGCTAAATTTTCACAGAAAAAGGTAGTCATATTTGTACTTTTGCTTGTATCCAAAGCCTTAAAATCATATTTTTCAACATGCAAGTTTTGCCAAATATACTCAATTTCTTCGTCTACACTTGTAGTCTCCCAAAGCCAACTACCGAAACATCCATACTCATTACTCTCCAAATAAATAACATTTACCGGGGCATAGCAATATGCGTCAAAAAGTTCTCCGTTTGGTATGAAGTATGTGTAAAGGTCAGACGCTTTGCTTCCGTCTTCATCGTACACTTCTCCTACATCAAATACGTCTACTACTTTTGACATATCAAAGTCTGCTTGGTTATTTGTGAAAGTTATGCTTTTTAGCTTGTTGTTGTACTTAGGCTCATTATTTTCAGTATAATCTTCTAAAAAAGAACCTCTAGGGTAAACTAATTCTGCGTAAGTGTAAGGAGCTTGACAGGTAAATTCAAGAGAAAAATCAACCGGCGTATTTTCCTGACTTCGTGTCAAATCTGAAATAGCATATGCAAAAACTATGCTTTGCCCTTCAACTTGGTCAGAGAATATTCTTAAATTACTATCTGTCGCAACAATGCTTATACCTGTTAAATTGTCAGTCATACTGGAAATGTTTGTATAAACAACATTATCTGCTAGATTTTTAATGTTCACAACGACAAAATATGAATATGTACTTTGCTCACCTCCAAAAGTCATATCAAGAGATGTTTCAGGAGTGTATCCATTGTTTTCATCAAGCTCATCATAAAGCGAATTAAAATCAAAGACTTCATCATAATTTGTAATATGTGTAACGGTCTTGTTTTCTGCAATTGTTGTTGGAATTGTATTTACAAACTCATTTGCAAGAGCCAATAGTTCTTCATCGCTTGTTGCTATCGCATTGGAACTATATACCGTTGTTGTTACATCCACAAAAGCATCAGTGACTTCATAGCTGACACTTCCTGTTATTGAATAACTTACGCTCATCGCACTATAAACGCCAAAGCACAAAACTGCCAAAGAAAAGCATAATGCTGACAAACTAAAAAATAACTTAAATTTTTTATTCATATTTCACCTTCAATTGACTTTGCTAAAGTAGCAAATCTATTTTTATTATGCTCCAATATGTACTTTAAACTAAATATTTTATTATGTAAATAAAAACAAGCAAAAATCTAAAACATATATTAAATTTTTTTTAAACAATAATATTGTATGATACCGTTTAGTATAAGTCAAGTAATTTGATGCTGTTTGGTATATATTTTTTATAATGAAAAATAATTTTGGAGAAAACTTAAAACAATTAAGAATAGAGAAAAATTTGAGTCAGAGGGAACTTGCCAAACTTTGTGGGTATAGCCAGCCTGCAATTGCTCGCTGGGAAGCAAACTTACAAATTCCCAATATTGATGTTGCAATAACATTTGCAAAATTCTTTAATGTTACAACGGATTTTTTACTTGGTCTTGAAGATTAAAAATACTTAATTCATTTGAGTTTTTGATTGTTTTTTCGATATTTTTTTTACAAGTAATAATTTTAAAAATATCGATAATATTTTTTTATTTACTCTAAACACAAATATAGTTTATTAAGTTCATAAAGCGGCAAATCAAACACCATTGCGTCGGCGTATTTTGAGACTTTCAAATTCATAAACTTTTCTCTTGCCTGATTCTTTGTTATTTTGCTAAGTTGTGTCAAACAACTAACATAGGCATTTTTTAAATTTGAATTTTTGTATAGCATTGTTTTTTTGATTGAAAAATCATCAATTTTGCTACTAAACGAATAAACTATGCAATCATTATCTTTATAGACTTGTTTTATATCAAACAATGATAATATTGTTTTATACTTTTCACTTTTAAGCGCTTCAATTTGACTATTCAAAAAAATGCCATATTGCAATTTTTTGTCTGACATAATAAAACTTCTCAAATTCAACACATCTATGTTTTGATAGGTAAAATCAAAGACAAAAATGCTATCTTTTGGATAATTTGTATTTTTATTTCGTTTTTGTTTGTAAAAGACATCAACAAGTATTGAATTGTCAGCGTTAAACTTCGTGTTTGAAATAATTTTAATTAAATTTTTATCAATATTTGTTTTTTTAGACAAAATATCAACAATGTCATCATAATTTATTTTGACACAATTTTTTGCTTCAATTGAGTTGTTGCCATGTGTGTAAATATCATAATCATTTTTTGTATCAATGTTATCAAAACTTTTTGGTGTCAAACTGCAAATATACAAATCACTTCTATACCCAAGTGCCTCAGCACCAGTGTAATCATTGAAGTTTGGCAAAATTGCTCTAAAATATATGTGATTTTTTAATAATTCTTTTTGAACTTTAAGTCCCACGCTTGCAGAAAGCTCAGCAGTTTTGTAGCATAAGTATATTGAAGCATATCTATTTTTTGCACACTCAATAGCTCTTTGTAAAAATAGTGACATACCTTCTGGCGTGTAAGGTGGGTCTGAAAATATTAAGTCAAATTGGTCGCAGTAGTTTATAGGAACGCCAAGTCTAAAATCACTATAAAGCGCAGTTATATTCAAATTGAACTTATCAGAGTTTTCGCAAATAAAATCAAGAACATTGTCGTCAATATCAACAACACATATTGAATAATCTAAATTCAATTTATTTAAAATATATGCAAGTGCAATACTAGTAAAATCATGGTCACCTAAAAATAGAATTTTGCAAAAGTTTGTATCTACGTTGTTAAAAATATACCAAACTCTTTTAATCAATGTCCTAGCCGTCGCAGAAACATGGTCCAAACTTTTATTATGCATCTTAAACTGTGAGATTATATTTTCAATATCACTTTCGTATTTTTCAATTTCAAAAAACTCTAAAGCTTGATAAATCCCCGATAAATCTAGTTGTTTATTAAAATTATATTCGTCACCATCAAAGCTTGCGAACTCGCAAAGCACATCTTTAACAAGTTTAAAACTTATGCCCGTACTTTTGCATAAATCATGAATATTTGAAAAATTCTTCGCTTTAAATAGCACACTTAAAGCAAGTTTACTGTATCCACCAAACTTTTCATAACATATACTTCTTATTTCTTGTTGTGTCATAACCACCTATCTATAAAATTAAGAATTGCAGAAAGCAATTCTTACTGCTAATTTTATCATTTTTTTAAAAGAATAACACAATTACATAAATGTGTCAATTTTGTGTTTTTTACTTAATATCTACATTTATACAAAAAATCATACAAATTGTGCCGAGAGTGCGGTTTTTGCCCCAAAGCCTAAAAGGACATTGACAATTTTTGTGAACAAAAATTGCACGCAATATTTTGCGTGCGAAAATAAAAAACTCACCACAAGGGTGAGTTGGTTAATTATAAATTTTTTCTTGGTACTTAATAAATCGTTTTAATTGATAATTCTGGCAATGACCATATTACAAGGAGCAGAGAGTCAAGCAGTCCCAAAGGGACTATTTGACTAAATGCGACGCAGCCTAAAAGGACATTGCCAATTTTTGTGAAACAAAAATGCACAGTTATAAATAACTGTGCGAAAAATAAAAAAGCCCGCCGAAGCGGGATTTTTTAGTTTTCTGGCAATGTCCTATCTTACCGGACCGTCTCCAGTCAAGTATTTTCGGCGATGAGAAGCTTAACTTCTGTGTTCGGGATGAGAACAGGTGGACCTTCTCTCTATTGTCACCAGAAATGGTATATTTAATGGCTAATGCCACGAAATATCTATTTAATTTTGTCAGTACCCTGACAACTGCATAATCAAGTCAAATACTTGAGCTTAATTGTATATACCAAATTGTATAGATTTTGTCAAACAAAATCTTGTGATTAAGCCCTCGACCTATTAGTATCGGTCAGCTACACACATTACTGTGCTTCCACCTCCGACCTATCAACCTGGTAGTCCGCCAGGGGTCTTACTAACTTATGTTATGGGATATCTAATCTTGAGGAAAGTTTCACGCTTAGATGCTTTCAGCGTTTATCTCGTCCATACATCGCTACCCAGCTATGCCGTTGGCACGACAACTGGTGCACCATTGGTATGTCCATCCCGGTCCTCTCGTACTAGGGACAGCTCCTCTCAAATATCCTACGCCCACGATAGATAGGGACCAAACTGTCTCACGACGTTTTGAACCCAGCTCGCGTGCCACTTTAATCGGCGAACAGCCGAACCCTTGGGACCTACTACAGCCCCAGGATGTGACGAGCCGACATCGAGGTGCCAAACCTCCCCGTCGATGTGAACTCTTGGGGGAGATAAGCCT
>CALWTG010000017.1 GCA_944384385.1 uncultured Clostridia bacterium
TCTTCTATAACAAGATTTTTTAATTCACAGTTTGAAGTTTCGTTAAATATTCCACCTTCAGTTACCTTCAAATTAGATATTGCGTGTGTAATACCTTCAAAAGTATCATAACCGTCTAAAACAATATTATTGATATCCAATGAACTCCACTTTAAAATTGATTGTGAAACATAACTACCATTTATGTCATTGATTAAGTTATAGTGTGTTTGTAAATCAGGAGTATTCTCCAATTGTCTAAGTTTACCAAGATTTGGTATTTGGAATGGACTATCCAAAGTTCCTTTTCCTGTTTCATGATGCATATACTCAATACCTTTATATGCGCCACCGCTAAAT
Organism: uncultured Clostridia bacterium; assembly: GCA_944384385.1. GTDB lineage: Bacteria > Bacillota > Clostridia > Christensenellales > UBA1242 > UBA5893. The sequence goes on from CALWTG010000017.1 coordinate 340, forward strand.
GAACCATAACCATATGCGTATTCATTGTTATAACTAAATGTTCCTATTTCTTCAAAGGTTTCATCTGCATTCGTTTGTTTTTCGCCATTGTAATTTACACTTAAGCAATTTGTTGAACAGCCCTCGCCTTTACCTTTAATTAAAAATTCAGCGGCAACAATATCATAATAACAATTTTCAACGGGAACATCTGTGTTCTCATCAAAGGCGTAAATATAACAATTTGAATTCATTTGACCACGAGTTATATCTTCAAACACAACTCTCATGTTTGTATAGCTGTCATAAGCCGTGCCAGCAGAAACAAGATATACATAAAGGTTTGAGCCTTCAGATTTTACTGCATTTTCAGCATCAATGTTCCCACTTGAATAGCTATTGACGATTACACCATCGTTTGTTCCCACTAATCCTGCGGCTGCGACATCTTGTTTTTGCGACTTGTTATCGGTATGACCAACATAGGTGAAATTGCCACCTTTATAAGCCGTGGTAATATTAAGGCTTACAAAACTATCTTTTATAAGTCCATTATTTGTTCCCACAAGTCCTGCAACAGGAGCATTGCCACCATTAATTATCCCAACAAGTTTTTGATTCGTGCTTGTTGATTCAACAGTGCTTATTGTTGTATCCAAACTGCTATTTATTTCGTTACTTCTGCTCACATTACATGAATATACAATTCCATTATTGCTATATGTTAGCCCAGCAACTGGTATTTTATTTGAACTATTAGCTCCAGACGAATTTTTTGAATCAATAACAAAGTTCGCAACAACAACCACACCTGACACACTGCTGTTTTTGTCTATTGATGTAATTGGTGAAAGTGATTTCGCGTCTGTAGGTATATCGGTGTTTGAAAATGTCAAATATGCACCATCGCCAATCACCACAGTGTTAACTAAGTCGCCAATTTTATTTACTCCACCGTTTGTGTCTTCAGACAAACTTGTGTACCAAGTCTCGTTGTCATCAATAGTTGATGCTCTATCAGAAGAACTTGAAGGGTTTAGTTTTGTTCCGCCTGTTTCTCCCCTGTAAAGAATTTCAATATACTCATTATTACTTTCATCATTCTCATCAAGACCTATGACGGATTTTATGCCACCGTCAAGGCTATCAATAATATTGTCATAAGCAACATTTGTGCCAATGCTATCTGTGCAAAGAGTTGCAACGTGAGCATAATAATTAGTTGAAGTGTCTGCGTTTGAAACATTGCCAGAGCCGACAAGAGCGTTTGCTATATATGAGTTAGCTACTATCTCTCTATCAAATCTATTAAACAAAGTTGCAATTGCCGTGTTGTTTTCAATGCTTGCCGTAGCATCTTCACTAACCACGCCAATAATTCCGCCATATGTGAGATTATCAAGTGTTATCAAAGTAGATTTTGTATCTGGCGTGCCAGGCGTGCTATTAGACCCACTTTCTTTATATGATGGATAGAAATTGCCAGCACTTATGTTTTGTTCAAATGTTACATTTTGACCATTAACTACACCAGCAATACCAGACAAAACGAGTGAAACGCCACTATAATCTAAGCTTTCACTAACTGCTTGGTTGTTGTTTGCCCCAACAATATGCTTAAAATCTCCAAATGAGAAGCAAGAACTTAATGTTGATTTTTCACCAACATAGCCAGCGATTCCACCTGCATAAACATAAGAATTTGCTCCGTTTGTTGACCTTAAAATTATGTCGCCATAGCTTTCTGCTCCGTATAAAGAGCCATCCATTTTGCCAACAATTCCGCCGACATACGCATTTCCATTTCCGCTTAATGTGACATCAACAAGTGATTGAATTGTATGTTTGTTACCATTATTTAAACTTGCATTTTCCAAACTGCCAAACAAGCCACCTACATTATTGCCATAATCTTCACTTGAAATGCTTGCATTTGTAACCTTTATACCAAAAGATTTATCATTTGTATTATTTCCCAAATCAACATTTGCGTCGTCGCTTAGCGAAATATTCTTGCCATATCCAATAAGTCCACCTATGTTTGAATTTGCAGAAGAAACGTCAACCAAAACATCTAGATCAATTTTATCTAAGACTATGTCTTGTGAGTAACCAATTAGTCCACCAATATGTGATCCAATAAATGTGACACCACTTTCTGCAGACAACTCAGCTTTAAGCCCTGTTGACGAAACTATCGCATTATCGGCATAACCAAATAGCATACCCATGTTCAATCCATAGATTGTTGAATTTTGGGACTGTGTCTGTGTTTTTAAGAACTTTATGCTTGAAGAGGAAATTCCATATTCATCTTCATCGTCTTGTGAACCATTGATTGAAATCTGAGACAAAGCACTTGATGATGCAAAGCGACCACCAACCAATCCAACAGAGAATGAATTACCATTATCATTGTTAATACCATCAAATGTTAATTTGCTTGATCGTATGCTTATTGAAGAAACTCCACCACCACTTGTGAACTGTGAATCTCCAAATACAAGACCAACATAAAGCGAATTATTAAATTTACTTGAAGTTTCAGATGATGTGGAAGCCTCATAAGTTATTTTACTCGATGTAATTGAAATATTTCTAAATGTTGTTATTCCTCGTGCCATACTTGCAACAAGACCAAAGCGAGAAGTTAATGTACTTATCTTGGCATTCACATTTACAAAACTAAGATCAGCGAACGTTGTATTCGATGCATTTGTAACGAGTACTGCATTTTGACTAATGTTAGCACTTTCAAAAGATGCACCCTCTTCAAATGATATCGTGAAATTACTAAATGTTGCATTAGCGGTATTTAGGAAAATTGATTTTGTTTGAGTAACTTCTTTTCCTCTAAATACAAAACCATATTCATATCTGTTGTCAAGGCCTCTCAAAATACCTGAGAATGATGTAATTGGTTCTATTGGTTCAGTTATCCCGATATAGTGTACTGAACTAGTTATGACATTGTTTGCATCATTAAGATCTGGATCAATAACAAATACGTCATCTTCACCTGCTGTACGCAATTTTTCAATATCGCTTTGTGTTCTAATGTACTGAATGTTGCTTGCGTATCCAAACAAGATATGTGGGAACAATTCATTTTCATCTCTATCCCAAGAATTTCTATCCCAATCATTGCCAGTGAAAAATACTGCATAACTTGCCCCATCATCACCAAAGCCTGTTATTGTACTATCAAATGAAGGGAATATTTCTTGACTTATGGAATCATCTATGTATTTTGTTTCAAGAATGTCAACAGTTTGGTTGTCATTTTTAAAGACAATACTATCTTTATCAAATGACACTACATATGAAGTGTATGTAATCTTTATATTGTTGACGCCTTCGACATCGCTATCAACTTTGACAATAGCATTAGCCTGTCCTTCAGACTCATCTGTAAGCCAGTTACCCCAATAGTTAATTGCGTTGACTTTTTCTAATCTCATACTTGCACGGGCAAGTCCGACAATGCCTGATGCGTATCTTGACTGAACATCACCTGACGCATAAGCTTCAACAATGCTTGTTTCAACATAAGTATCAGGATTTGATGACATTTCACTTAAACCAACAATGCCACCAGCATATACACCACCGCTTAGCGAATTTTGTGTGTTCGTGTTTATTACATTAAGCTTTGAATATGATTTTTCAATCTTTCCGCTAACTTGCAAGCCAACAAGACCACCTATTGCGATTGGAGTGTAACCCTGCGTCATAAATAGCGTGGTGTTTCCTCTATCTACGCTGTAATCACCTTGATAATAATTTTTTATATTTGCTTCAATGCTGTCATCACCGGCGTCATTTGGATCATCATCTCCTATCTGCCATGATTTTTCATGTTCACTTCTAACTTGACGAATATATCCAGCGTTGTATCCAACCACGCCACCTGCAAAACCATTGTAAGAATATATACCTTGTTTTGTATACTCAGTTGAATCAACATAACTTAATTCATACAAAGCATCTTGAAGGACTGTTAATGGCCCTACATATCCAGTGACACCACCGACTGTTCCACCTGAGATTATGCTTGTTCCAAGTGTTTTAAGCATAACTGCATTACCATCAGAAGAAACCTCTGTTTCGGCATATGTTGTTACATTGATTGAATCTTCCCCATAGGAGTCTATCAAACCAACAACACCACCGGCATATGAAATATAAGAATTAAGCATATCGCTAGTTCTATTATAGGTATTATATGAAATGTAGCTATTTGCAACATAGTTCGTTGGATTCATACTTGCAGTAACACTTACGCTTTCAACGCTCAAATTAAATATGTATGAGTCTCCAATAACTCTACCAATAAGTCCACCGACAACATTTCTACCTCTGACTGTGACACTGTTAGTGTCTGAATATGCAGAAGTAAGAGAAACATTGATGATTGTTGAATTTTCTACTGTTCCACTGAGAGCACCAACATATTCAACGCCTGATGCTTCAACGCCGAAGACATCACCACTTGCGTTAGTTGAACCCAAAACCAAATTGACATTTTGGACAATAGCACCATCGGTCACACTTGCAAACATACCAAAGTTGACAGCTTCGCCGTCTGGGTCAGAAAGTGCAAGACCTGTGATTGTCAAACCGTTTCCATCAAAACTACCTATTGAGCCTTGGTTCCCTTCATCTTTGTATTTTCCTGTTAGTGTCATACTTGATGAAGCAAGAGTATATGTATTGTTTGTTTCTGTGATAAGTTCACTTAAATCAATATCATTTATCAATCTATATGAACCGAATATCTCGCCAGTTGTAGTATTTACATATCTTGACGCACTTGAATTGTTTGTTCCGCTAAATACACTGGCAAATTCTTCTGCCGACCTTATTAGTATTGGGTTATTTTTTGAGCCGTATCTGAATTCATCGACATATGCAAATACAGGTCTTGATGCCAAGCCTACATTGCTTACATATCTCAATGAAACTGCAATCTGATTTGCACTGACTAGGTCTGGACCAGCATTTGTCATCATCCAAATACCATCACTTGCATCAGAAAGATGCACAAAACTGAAGCCGTAAAGATAATCTTCAGAAGTTACACTTGAAATGTATTCTGCTCCCTCACCATATGCAGATTCGATAAGAATTGAAGAGTCTGAAAGTGAAACTTCATCATAATAATATGAATTTGTTATCTCGCCCAAGTTTTGATAGTTGCCATAGTCATCAACACCTGCAAAATTCATTTGAGTTGTTGTTGCTCCCACGATTCTTGAAAGAGATAGGCTTGTTTCTATAACGCCAGACCTTGTATTTCTATATACAAAGCCCGCACTGTTTCTTCCTGGGTTATTGTTTTGGTTTGTTAAAGTTATATTTGAATAGCTGTTGTTGATTTCGCCTGAGTTTTCATATACAAATCCTGCACTTATGCCCGATGTTTCAATCCCATAAAGTGTGGCGTGGATATCTGTATCATTTTTCTTAACGCCCTTTGCGTAGCTCGCGCTAATAAGTCCTGCATTCTCAATAGCAAAACCAGCAGTGATTGTTGTGTAGTCAATGTTGCTATTGTTTATTATTCTTATATTTGAAGCATAAGAACTAACAATGTGTCCCGAGCTTGTGTTACTATTTACAAAACCTGCTATTTCGCCAAATGATGAGATGACAAATGGAGAAAGAATGTTTATTTTTGGTGATACGACGCCAGTATTCATCATGTCTTCTTTTGAGTCGTATATAGTTACGCTCTCTCCACCAACACGGCTATTTGTTATTATTCCATTGTTTGTCACAACAAATCCCGCCGTTGTTGCAGAAACGCCGATTGTGGAATCAATCTCAACACTAAGTCCAGTTACAGCTGGTGCTATTTCGTTTGTTAAATCTCTAAAACTTACAACTTCGCAGTTTGTAATTATACCATTGTTTGTTATTGCTATTGGCGCAATGTTTACTGTTTTTGTGTATGCAGAATTTAGAGAAATTGTGTTCAAATGGAATACATTTACTCTTAAATTTTTGAGAGTTGTATTTGATGATACAGTGTTAAACAATGCAAGGTCTATTTGAGATTTTGTATTGTCGTAACTAAATCCCATTATGACAATCTGATAGCCATTGCCATCTAAACTTCGTATTTTTGAAGTATCTTGAGCTGGTGTGTAGTCATAAAGGTGAATATCTTGGGTCAATATGTAGTCTTCTTCTGTCTCACCATTTAATGCTTCCATAAATTCTTCTGCACTTGAAATTTGTGCTGGAGAATCGTCACTTGTTGGGTCAGATATAACTATTGTAAAGAAGTAAGTGTATGTGTAAATTGTAAAGTCTGGCATCTGAACGCGCATTTGAAGCATCATATTTTGTGTGCCGTTTTGTGTACCTATGAATCTGACATCGCCATTTGAATCTTCAATGAATTTCACAATCGTGCCACTTGGCGAAGAAATATTTCCCGCACTGTTAATTACAGGAGTGTAGGTACTTCCATTTACATAATATAGATTATAAAGTAGTGACTTATGTTGTGCTCCACTTATGTTGACAACATAATCTCCACTTGCATAGTAATTTTGTTCAACAAAGGTGTTATAAGCCTCTTCACTGACACCACCTTCGACATATCTTCCGCCAAAGTTAAATTCAAGGGTGTGATAGAAGTATTGATCACCGATTGCAACATCATTGCCCTCTTCGTTGGCTATGTGTGTGTTTGAAAAATCGAGTTCAAAGTCAATGACATATACAACTAAATATGAATAGACCGTTTCTTTAACGCCGTTGATTGTTCTTGATGTGTCAACTCTTACGCGGAAATTGTCAGCATCATCACCAACTGTTATTTCAATTGATGCACGATAATAATTTGTTGCATACTCTTCACGGTCAGCATCGCTTATGTTTGATGGCAAAGATACATCATTCGCAATTTCAGTGTCAGCACTGCTGTCCGAACCAGGGGCCGTACTTGAACGCATTGCAAAAGCAGTTATTGACTCTATGCTTTGTGTCATATCCCAAATTATGTCAGCAGTTATTGTTTCCCCGCGAATTGCATAGATTGAAGTTTCACCATTCACACTTATTCCAGCTTTTTCTTGTGGAACAATAATCAATGAGTATGGCAATGTGTAAACAACTTCATCTCCGTTATAGACATTGACATATATTGTGTAAACAGTGTCAACCGAAACACCTTCTGGAACTTTGACTCTTACATAATACCTTGCAACTTCGCTTTCGGCATCTACTTTGTATATTTGAATACCGTTTGTTATGTATGCAAATGTGCTTGCAAGATTAACGCTGTATCCTTGACCATTCTTTCTCATATTCAAAAAGCTGAGTTCATAGCCATTTTGTGGTTCGCTTGTCACTGTAATGTGAGTGTATTTTGAATATGAAGGATAAAGCATTATATCCAAAAGTCCAATTGAGTTTGGTGACAAAACATTATTTGGATAATAGTTGAAAAGTGAAACGCCAGATAATGCACCAGCACCTCTATAAGCATAGTGATTTACATCGACACGAAGAACTTCTTGTTCAAGAACTGTCAACTCAAGTGTGCTACTTACATCATAATATTCGCTTGGACCTAACGCCTTGAAAACTACTGTGTACTTGTTGTCAAAATCTGAAATTTTGGTATTTAAACTTATTGATACTTGATAAGTTCTTACTGTTGTTCCATTATTGTTGATTGTTTCACTTATAAGTGTTGTGTCATATAAAACTTCATCAGTTATTGCTTCGCCACTAACATTTAATATATCGATTGCAAGTTCTGAACTTATTGTATCAAGGTATTTTGTATCAGAAGTTACAATAACATTTACAGTTAATTTATCGCTAGCTGAAATTGTTGCTTGACTTACTGAACTAACAAGTGAAATTGGACCATATATCTTATTTAATGTAATTGTCTTTTGTGTATAATTTTCAAGTGAGTCCATGCAATTCTTTGATAATCCATTAAGACTAAGATATGCTTTAACCGTGACTTGGTCTTGGTCAAAATTTCCAACAACAGTGTGATTGCCAAGCTTTGAACCAATTATGAATGGAGCATTTTGTTCGTCATCACCTAAGGCAAATACAACATCATAATCGTTTTGCACTAGTGGAATTTGTCTATCAACAAGTATTATTGAAGATTCAAGTGACGAAGTTAAAGTTTCGTTTACGCTTGTCCTTACATTTATTGTTGAAGAAGTACCCAAAGTTTGACCATTGTATGTCAAAACAAGTGGCGAAGTATAATAAACAACTGTAATAACCACTTCTTTTGAACCAACTGAATAGTCATACAAAGAACTTATGGTCAGCGTTGTTGTTCCAACACTTTTAATGACAAGACTATTTGATGTAGTTGAAATAACAGTCGCATCTGATGATGTGACAACAAGTCCGTCAAGAGAATAAGTGCCAAAAATCTCACCATATGATATGGTGTTAACAGTAGACAACAGTTGTTGTTCTCTGTTTGTTAAATTTACGCCACTTGCACGATACAAAAACATCAGTGCTTCGCCACCATTTTCAGCAAGTGAAAGCCTTGACTGAGTTATAGTTAACCCCCTAAGCTGTTCACTCGTGATTGACGAAGGTGGCTCTAGTGAGTACAAATATGGGAAACCATGATTTGCACTTTGATTTGTGTTCCACCAAATACTGCTAGATGAGTTCATAGCAACACTTGGGTAATTTTGTTGCTGAGTACTTGTATAACTACCTGTAATTGTTTTTTGTAGTCTGTTTGTCATGTAGTATGTGAACAAATAATCAGTGTCAGATTGCTTTGATGTTGTATAACTATCTTTAATTATTGAAGTCAAGTCTTCTTTTGTCACATCTACAAGATCGGCATAAAAACTGCCCACTTTGCCAATTTCTGCAAAACAATTAACTATTTTTGCATCAGCTGATGAAATTATTCCAGCGATCGCTCCTAATTTTTGCGATGTAGATGTAGAAATTTCTTTTTTACTGAAATTATATGCGTAGCTGTTTTCAATCCTTCCATATCCTGTAAGCTCACCAACTATTGCACCAACAACACTACCGCTTAAAGTAGTTGTTGCGTCGTTTTCAAGGTTATAGAAAAGAACTTTACTATTTTTTATTTCGCCGTTGTTAATTGCGACAATTCCACCAACAATTGCATTTTCCCCTGTTGAGCTGATACTGCCAGCAAAAGTAACATTTTCAATTGTTCCGTAGTTTTCTCGTGCAATTCCACCTGCGTTATCTGTTGCACTAACGCTAGAAGGCAAAATCTCGTTACCTTTGATATCAACATTAACTGTCGCATTTTTGATTGTTCCTTGGTTTACATCGACTAGCATAGATGATGAGGTGACATTCCCAACAATGTTGATATCTGATATAGTCGCATTTGTGGACAAAGTACCAAAAAGATTGCTTCCGCTCAAAGAAAGCGTAACGACATTTTGTGAGCCCTCCAAAACGCTACCATAAAGTCCACCACTAAATGTTGCAAATATTTGATTTTGTGAAGAATATGAAACATTATTTAGAAGTACATAATGTAATTCTTGATATTTAATCTCGCTTAAATCAGATATTCTAAGTGCAGTTTCACGAGTTCTACCATCAGCGACCAAAATATCAACTTCGGCATAGACATAGCCGTCACGATAATATTCATGGCCATTATCGTCAACAAACACACTGTCTTTTGGAATTACTCTAATCTTACCACTTCCGCCGAGCATACCAGAGGTTGTGATAAGACCATCATCGCTAATAGTAATTATTGTGCTAAGTGTGCCACTGTCTGGAATAAATCTATAAACAACGCCCTTGCTAAGTGCATTATCTGGTGACACGCTGACCGCAAGTTTGAATGATGTCAAGCTAACATCATCTGTAAGGTTTGGTGCCTGTAAATATATTCCTTCATCACCCACATTGCCAATAACCACCTTTTCAACAAGTTGAGGTTTTTTCATTGTGACTGTCACAGTGATTGAATATTCATTTCTATCAAGATTTAAATCATGTGAAACAAAGTCTATACTTGCAGATTCAAACTCAGATTCGCCAATGCCATCAGTTCCATCGTCATTTCGTGTTAATGCACTGACAAGGAATTGGTAATCATTTAATCTTTGTACTTCAAAATTTACAACTCCATCTATAAAGTATTGATAAAGTCCATTGACCATACCGTCAACTTCAATAAGGCTATAGGTTGGCAAAACTCCGCCACGGTTTACAGTAAGTGTAACAATTTGCTGACTGAGTGATTTGTTTTCTTGTCCAAGTTCATCAGCCGGATATAAACTCACTTCTTTTGCGTCAATCTCTATTGAAACAATAGGATTATATATTTCAACTAATAGATATCTACTTATTTGAATATCCGTGTAAATATACTCATCGTTTTGTTCAACAATTTGTTTGCCACTAAATGTTGCCCTTATCCAAACTTTCCCAACATCTATTGGAGATATGTATTTTAAAGTCCTTAAATAATTCGCACTTATAACATTAGAAGTGTTTGCAGAAAATGCCTCATCATTTGGCTGGTTTTTTCCAAAATTGACATATGCACCGTTTTCATCATAAACATCGTCAACTTCGCTATCATAAACATAATCGACAAAATTGAATGAAACGCTTTCTATTTCTGCATCACCTGTAAATGTCAAAGGCAAAGATTGTCCATTTTTGAGTGCGACATATGAGAGGCTTTCGCCATCATAGCTTAAATCACCAATTGCAGATGAAATAGCGAAATTTGAGTCAATGCCAATATTGACATCACTCAAATTTTTGATGACGCTTACATTCGCCCTGATGATTTGTCCTGAAATAAAGCTTATTACAAGCTCGCCACTTCCCTCGCTTTGAGCAAGTACTTCAACATTGTATATATTTGCACCATTAAGAGTTTGATTTGTGTTTGTTATTTGTCCAATCTCAAAGGCGTCTGATGTTGAATAAATTTCAACGCTTTTTAAAGTCGTCAAATCTATTGATGCAGGAGCAACAGCGACTTTGACATTTAAAGTGGAATGTTGGTTTGTGTCAAGATAATATTGTCTTGATGAGTCAATGCCGTCGCCAGTGCTATTGACAAAGCCCAAAGATGTAACTCCCTCTTTTAGTGACATTGTTAAGGTTTTTTGAACATTTACATCTTCTTTTTCGCTTTTAACAACAACAGTAACTGTGTCGTCAACATCAAATCCAGGTCTTGCCATAAAGTAGAATGTGTCGCCACTATCAAACAAATATTTGTTGTCAGTAAATTCAACAACTCTTCCCAGCTCATCTCTTACAATCAAATAATTGAGGTCTGTTGCACTGATGTTTAACGAAAGTTGTGAACTTGTTGCAGTTGAAGGAATTGCAGAAAAAGTGAGTGCATAACCTTGAACTGTACCAGAAACATATGTTGTGAAGATATCGATAGTGTTTTCAGTGTCAACAATCGCCCCGTCACTCGTCACGCTTATGTCACGAATTTCATCAACAACGCTTATTGTCACAACACCATCTTGTGAGTTAGATGTCGAATACTTAAACTCAGGATACTCTTTATAGTTTAAAACAAACCAAACACGGTCAGTCCCAATTGATGAATTTTCAGACATCACAGTAAAGTCAAAAGCATATTCATAATAAGCACCGCTACTTACAGGATAGCTGACCAAGCTATCAAGGACTATGCCTTTGTCGTTATATGCAAACACAGGCGTCACGTCCAGTTGCTCACTTGTAATTGAGTATGGAACTCTAACATAAATTGTGGCAGTCGTAGACGAAGTGTTCGTTCTTGATATTTCCACACTACTGAGTTTTGCTCCGGCATTATCTACTATGGTAACATATGTTACATCAATGGCAGGAACAATATGCACACTGAAAGTTGCCCTCACATTGTCCCTATTTGCAGAAGCAACTTCAACTGCAATTTCCTGAGGCAAATCACTAAGTCTTGGCTCAATTACCAATGTGTTGTTTTGTATTGACACGCCGTTTATCTCATCAACAAGACGATAGATTAGTTGAGTTTGGTTTGTCCCCTCAGGAACAATAGTAAACATATCGTTTGTGAATGTCAAACTTCCACCATCTTGGAAACTGTAAGATAAGGCGTATGTACTTTGATTTGGAGTTATTGCTGTGACAGGTTGTATTGCAGTAACTGTGAAAGATGTTGATTTTTTTGCACCAATTACGGCCACTTCAATATTTTGACATTGTCTTAAAGCTTTTACCGTTATTTCACTAATGCCTTCGCTTGATGGCTCTTTGACACTAACTTGAATACTTTGAGAGTCGCACTCCACTGACACTTTTTTGTCAACAGCATTTTCGACCGTCGCATATAAAGTTGCAGTATTGTCATTTTCTCCAAGAATAATTTCAACATGCGATGTGCTGAGAGAAATTGTCATGTTATCATTATTCTCCCCACAGGCATACAAAACGCCACCTGCACACCCCACAATGAGCATTAACAGAGAAACAAGTAATGTCTTAACCTTTTTCATAGCGAACTCCTCATCTATTGTTTTCAAATTTTGGTTTTATTATTACATAATAAACCAATTTTATATGCTTAGTATAAGAATATTTGAGAATTATGTCAAATTATTTGATTAAAAATTTGGCTGTTTTAACATTTAGTCAAAAAATGAAAATTAAAAAATATTTTAAAAAAAAATAAAAATAAAATAAAAATGATTTTTAAAAAAAATCCATATTTTAACATAGTTAAAATATGAAATTCAAAATATATTTATAAAAAATATAATTTATTTACTTTTTTAACAAATATTTATTTTTTGTTGAAATTCCCCCACGAATATGCTTTTCGTTAAAATTTTTATCAAGTATTTTTTGAACTTCATAAAAAAGATTGGCATTTATTTTTTTTAATTTTTTATGTATATCCAAATGCACGGTTGATTTTGAATAACCAAAAAAATTCGCAGTTTGGCGTATGGTAGCATTGTTTATAAGTATGTAATTTGCAAAATCTAACACTCTATCTTTATTGTTCACTTGCATCTCCTATAGAAATGTATGCAAGCGAAAAGCGTAATATGTCACAATTTGTCCGATAATGTAAACAACAAAATAAAAATCTTTTTTGTGCTTTACAAAACACATAGAAAATGTTATTATATAATCGGCAAAATTTAATGGAGGAAATTATGACATTAGATAAAGTAAAATCTCTTATCGCTTCTCAACTAGGCATAAGTGAAGACAAAATAACAGAAGATTCAAGACTCATTGAAGACCTCGGTGCTGACTCACTTGACACAGTTGAAATGCTTATGACACTTGAAGAAGAATTTGGCATTGCAATACCAGACGAAGAAGCAATGACCTTAACAACAGTAAAATCAATTGTTGACCTTATTGACAAACATCAAAAAGCGTAAAAAATTACATAAAAAAACCCTTTTTAAAAGGGTTTTTTTATTTGTTTTCAAGAGTAAGATAGTTTGAAGGGTCAACTTTTTGTCCATCTTTGTATAGCTCAAAATGTAGGTGTGCTCCACTTAATAGTTCGTTTGCAGATGATTCACTCATTGTTCCAATGACTTCGCCAGCACTAACTTCATCAGATATTGTTACAGGTATGTCTTCGCTAAGTGAAGAATATTTGCTAACATATCCATCTGAGTGGGTTATAGTCACTACTGTTCCATCTTCGTATGTTGTTTGAACATCTGTAACGACACCGTCCAAAACGCTGTAAACACTTAAGTTGTCGCTCGTCATGTCAATTCCCTTGTGACTCTCCCATTGGTTTAAAGTGTCATTATAAAATAGCTCTGTATCACTATACCACTTCAAAACTGTTGGTGACTCAACCGGCAAACCAAACACGACAGGTGTTGTTTGTGATGGCACTTCTTCCTCATAAGGCTCTACATTGCTAGAAAACACGACGGCAAGCGTGATGCCAAGCACCAAAACAAAAGCCAGTGCGTAGTACCCATATTTTTTTAATAATGTTTTGACCCTACCCTTTTTGTTTGTTTCCATTTTTACCTCCGAACAAATTGTTGACATGTTTTTAATTTGTTATACATATAAATTTTAAAATCAATAACTTCCAAGAAGAAGTGGCGTACCTATAAAAATTTTTTGCCCGTCAAAGTAGCCTTGAACATTGACCTTTTTGTTGTAAGCCATAACCCCACCGTCAAAATAATTGGTATAACCCAAAAAGTCTGTTTCGCCACTTTGAACAACTTTGATTTTAAGGTCAGATATGCAATCAAGATAAGTTTCTTTGTCACCAGTGAAAATAAAAGTAACTCCACTAACATCTCGAAGGCTTGATGATAGCATTTTGTAATCAGCATATGTGCATGAAATAATTTGACCACTGCCATTTGCCGTAACCATAATGCTACCGCTACTTGTTATTTGAGGCGTGCTTGTGAAAATTTGAACATTTAAATTATCATAGACAGAAAAATCAAATTCCTTTTTAAACAAACTTGCAGTGAACAAAAAAATACACAAAATAAAAAAGACAATAAATTTTTTCATATAAAAACTTATTGCCTTTATTTTTTTGTTTTATACCATCTATTTACATAACATTACATATTCCAAGTCCGCCCATTAGAGAAACAACATAATTGTTGTCGCACACATATGGCAAAATTGAAAATGACGTGAAAAGGTCACTAATTTTAGGCAGATTGAAACTAAATACATTTTCATATCTTTTAACTGTCTTCATCATACTTTTTAGGTCATCAAGCCTTTTTTGAGTTTGATACAAAAACTCTTCTTTTAAATTGTTTAATCTAACAATTATGTCTTTTTGTGACAAAATATCGTTAAAAAACGCAAAATTATGCAATTTTTTATAAAAAATCGCATATTTTTTGATATTTTTTGCTATTTTTGGAAAATTTGGGATTTCAAGTTGTTTAATTTTTTTCTGAGAAAATAGATTTTTGTAGCACAAAAATAATAGCTCCGACGATAGTAACATCATCTCGCCCGCTCCAACTATTTGTCCATTTTGCATATTTATTTTGTTCATTATTGTATACAAATTAAATAACGAAAGTGAAAAAACATCAACATTTCTTAGTTTTTCAGCAACATCAATCAAAATGTCCATGAGTATGAGTTTACTGTCACCATCGCCCGTCATTATTCCACCAAGCTCATTTTTTAGTTTTTCAATGTCGCCATTAAGTTCGCTAAGCACAATGTTTTTGTCAAGTAGAATATGTTCTATTTGCTCATCACACAGAATTTCACTAAGTGACATAACAAAATACACACCTTGCTTGACCAAAAATTTTGGTGTTGTTTTTATCACGCTTTCTTCTATGTATATTTTTTGTGGTTCATCGCATAAAAAACTTCTTGTACTATCATAAGGATTGATACAAATGTTATTAAAATATGAAACATTACTGCAAGCCGATGGACAAACAAAGTATGGCACATTAAATATGTTTGCAAAATATTTTGTTACATCACACGCCTTGCCTGCTCCAAAGCAAATAAATAAGTCAAAATTCTCCATAGTGAGCTTTTCGCTTAGTGCTTTGAGTTCGTCTAAACTATAATTGTGTTTTGCAACAAAATACTTAAATTCACAGCCTGCCATTGAAATTGCACTCATAATTTCAGTTAAATGACTATTTGTTAAACTCTTTGTGGTGAAAATAAACACTTTTTTGTTGTAATATCTACTTTGCAATTCAAATTTCATATCTTCGTATGCATTCTTTTTGTAAACTATCTTGTCGTCCATTTTTTACCTCACCACAATCATAGCACAATAAAATATTCATCTTTTGTAAGATTTTGACAAAATTAGATTTTTTTTGTTTATTTTCAAGATAGTTAAACAAACTAACAGTATGAAAAAAATATTATCAGTTTGTCTAATAATCTGTCTATTTTCTATGCTCACCATTTTTAGTGGTATGACGCCACAATATGAGTACACAACAACAGTTGAACATTTATTCACCCATTGTCTTATCGCCTATCCCGACAACGCTTTTTCGCAAAACAACCCAATGAAAGACGACTACAACAAAGATTGCATAACAAAAGATGAATTTAAAAAAATTCTTTCATCGCTATACAAAAACGACTATTGTCTTG
>CALWTG010000018.1 GCA_944384385.1 uncultured Clostridia bacterium
TTTGGCAAATACTGTTGCTTTACATACCCGCCATAGTCATGTGGATATTTATATTGTGTTTTGGGCCCATTTATCGAAGGATGATTTTTTAAATGATTCAACACTTCATCATCTTTCACATTTTCAGCATCGGCTTTTGCCGCGTTCATTGCAGTAATAACCGAATTTGACTTTTCTGCTTCGCAAGCGTAAATAATAGCGTGTGACAATGGAATTAACCCTTCTGGTAACCCTAAATTTTGAACGGCATACATAGCACTTGTAGCAAGTAGCAATGCGTTTGAGTCCGCCATTCCTATGTCCTCACTGCAATGTGCAATAAGTCGTCTTGCAATAATTAGAGGGTCACAGCCCGCTAAAATCAAACGCTGTGAATAATATAATGCGGCATCAGTATCACTTCCACGTATCGATTTACAGAAAGAACTTAAAAGGTCATAATACTGCGTTTCATCAATAGAAAGTGCTTTCTTTTGTATGCTCTGCTCTGCTACTTCTTTATCAATGACAATTACACCCTTTTCGTTTGGTGGCGTTGTTTTGACTGCAAGTTCAAGGGAGTTTAAAGCCATTCTAACATCACCACTACTTGCCCAAACCAAATGATTTATTGCCTCGTCTGAAATATCAATATTCAAATTACCAAGACCATTTTCTTTATCCTTGAGTGCGCGGTTCATTGCCTTTTTTACATCTTCATCAGATAGAGGCTTAAATTCAAAAACCCTACACCTTGAAACAATGGCACGAGTCATTGAAGTGAACGGATTTTCAGTTGTTGAACCAATAAAGATGATGCTTCCATCTTCTATTGCAGACAAAACGCTATCACTTTGTGCCTTACTCCACCTATGACATTCATCTAACAAAAGATATGTTTGCTTGCCATAAATTGCGCGATTTTTGCGTGCCTCTTCAATAATCTCTTTTGCATCACTGACTCCACTTGAAACAGCATTTAGTTTTCTGAAATTGCCATTTAATGTATTTGCTATTATGTTAGCAAGCGTTGTTTTTCCAGTACCTGGCGGACCATAAAAAATGCAGCTGCCAATCTCTCCCATTTTGATTGCACGGCGAAGAAGCATATTTTCACCAACAATATGTTTTTGCCCATAAAAATCATCTAATGTTTTTGGTCGCATTCTCTCAGCGAGTGGTGTATTATCCATAAATATCTCCGCTAAAAGTTTAGCACAAAATCACATAAAAACCAATAATTTATCACAATTATTTAAGTTGTCATAAGTTAAGAAATTTATATTATGATATTTTACGCCATTCAAGACGATACAATTTTTTAGTTCACCATAGAGCCTTACTTCAACCAAAGTCGATTTCCCATTTATAAATATTTCACAATCGAAGTCTTCTTTTAAAAGTGGCTCAATTTTTAATTTATTCTCACATTCAAAAATACCCAAATACTTTTGCTTTATCCACATATAAAAATCAAGAGCTGATATTTTATGCAGTTTATATTGTTTTTGTACTTCATCAAAATTATCATTAGATAAAAGTTTATATCGTGAAGTTGTAACATTTCTTTTTAAATAATAATTTACCAAATAATTCAATTTAACATTTTTTGACTTTAATTTAATATTAAAGTAATTATTTATTTTTTCTTTATATGAAATTAGTGCGCTATCAAGCTTATTTTTGCTTGCATTATCTCCAATAAAAATAATAAATTCATACTTTTTTGATTTTTCTAATAATATATGCTTTTTTATTTGAATAAAAGGCTTTTTCACTTTATCTATATAGCAGTTAATATCAATTTTTTTATTACAAGTAATATATGCTTTTTGCTTAGATAAAACATTTTCAATTAAATAATATGAATTTATTTTTTTAATAAAATAATTTTTCTCATCTAAATCAAAATTGAATAAAAAATCAAATTTTTTACTTTTCCCAGTATTTTCCACCAATACTTTAAAATAATCTCCACTATCATTAAAATGTCCAATAAAAACTTTAATTTCCCCGTTTTGATAACTGTAACAATTTTGATTGTCAGTTATTAAATATTTCAAGCTTAAAGGTCTATTATTTACAAAAAGTTGCAACATTTCATGCTTAAAATCTTGTACTTTAAATTTTTCTTTTGAATAAACATTAAATACCATTATTGATGAAAATAGTTTTATATCACAAAACTGTGTATCAAGATATAAAAGATTTTTACTTTGGTATTTGTTTTCATAATTAGCATTAGTTATTGCGTTAAACTGGGTGTATTGTTTTGCTATACTAATAGACTCAAACAACTTATCGTCTAGTTTGTCAAAATACAAAATTGGCTTTTTGATATCAATACCAAAATTTTTCATCATTGTTAAATTTAATTTATCATTGTAGAACTTTGGAGAACTATATAGCACGCATGATATTATATGGTCAAGAAGTGCCAGCTTTTTTAATGGCACATCATAATTTTTGTAATCAAAATAATTTAGTTTTAATGGCATTGTGTAAAATATGGCATTCAAATTTTTTCGTGTAAATCTTACTTTATTTTTAAGAACACCACGCTTTATTTTAAATTTAAACAAAACAAAAAAAATTACAAATAGCAGAATAACGACATAAAACATAAATCAATTATTGACAAAAAAAAGATATGTAACACAAGTTACATATCATATTGGTGTAGTTAGTCTGTAAGCCGAGTTCTGTATTTGACGATCATCTATCTAGTTGCAATGTCTCCACTGCAATCAAGCGGTGTTTTTAAAAGACGATGCGAACAACATATTGTCTTTTTTAACCTTGCCTCGGGTGGGGTTTACAATGCCACGCTTGTTACCAAGCATGCGGTGGTCTCTTACACCGCCTTTTCAACCTTACTCAATAATGAGCGGTACGTTTTCTGTTGCACTTTCCTTAAAGTCGCCTTCACCAGCAGTTAACTGGCACCCTGTTCTGTGAGGCTCGGACTTTCCTCATTATGACCATAATAGTCATACTGCGATCATCTGGCTAGCTACTATAATAATATTACACATTTTTAACTTTTTGTCAACATCAGCCAACAACAAAAATTGGCTTGACATTGTTATTTTTTCTGTCTTTAATAAACGCTTGCATAATGCCATCTGCTGAAATTTTAACAGAAACTCCATACTTTGCAAGAGTTTTCGCAGCAGCAAGTCTACCACCACCCGATGAGCCTGCTTCAATTTGAATAATTGCTCCTATTGCAATAATTGTTCCATCATAATCGATTATTGTTGCACCATCAATTGCAATAAGTTCTTGCCTAAGTTTTCTGTTTAGTTCTTGAAATTTTTGACCGGCTATGCACTGCTTTAACGCATTTGCCTTAGTCAGTTCATTAGTTTTAATATATTCTTGATATGTTATGTCTTCCTCAATAGGTGGCTTTTTGTCCAAATTGTAAAGTTTGTGTGCTTCATCCAAAAGTTGTTGTTTTTTTATGTTGAAGTACTTCTCGTCCATTATATCATTTATATCAATATGTGTCAGTGCATTTTCAAGTTCATCTTTATTGACGAAAGCAAGACAACCACCACTACCTTCAAACGAGCAGTCAAGTGCTGTGAAGTATATTGCTTTTCTTATCTCTTTTATTGTGTGAGTAGTTCTGTTTGAAAGAAGTTGAATAATCTCATCATGATAATAGCTGCACCACACTCCACGCTTTTTGCAATACATAAGCTCGTGATTTTTAAATATAAGAATTTCACCACCTTCTTGCAAAATCACGCCAATACGCTTTTCATTACAATACTTGGCAACACCAATATAATCATATGGAGCAATGGTTGGAACAAATCTCAGTTTTTCAAACATCACGTGACCAAGCAGGTACCCTTCCTTGTCTATCTCAATACAGCTTTGCACACCATTTGAAATAACAGTGAAAAAGTCTTTTTTAAATAAATTGGAATAATAGAGAGTGTCAGAGCGCTCTGGGCAATTATTGTACTCATTTATTACAATACCAAAATTTATTCTCTTGCCTTCATAAGTTTTTCTTGCGCATCTATCAAGCTCTTGTATAACGCCAAGCAAAACATTACTTGAAACATCTGTCAAGGAGTTACAAATTGCCTTTTCCATAGCAAGAGTTTGAAGCCTTTGTTTGTATGTTATATCTTCAATTTCATAGTCGTTGATTTTATCAAGCTCAGCAATTATGGCATGCATAAGCTCAATGTCCATATTTTTAAAAGGCTGGCTTCGCTTGATAATTAGACGATATTCGTCCTCTTTGTGAGGTTTAACTAGCATAGTTCCACCAGCACCTTGAGCAACCTCACTGTCACGAATAGTTGAAACATCTTCGCCGGCAATATGTGAACCTGTAAATAGTGGCAAAATTAATTCTTCGACATATTTAATAAAAACTTCCTTAGTCATCGCTGTCCTTTTTCTTTAATGATATATTATTTATTTATAAAAAACAATAATTTTTTTAAAAAAAATAAAATTTAAAATATATCTCCCATGTTTTGTTTAATTATTCCCAACGCTTTTGTTTCGATTCTTGAGATATATGACCTTGAAATTCCCAATTTTTCGGCAACTTCACGTTGCGTTAGTGCCGGCGTACCGTTTATACCATATCTCATTTTGATAATTTTTGCTTCTCTGTCAGTAAGATTTTTGTCAATAATTTCAATAATTTTTTCTGTTAAAATATTATTTTCAACAACTTTAAATACTTCCTCTTCTCCTGAGGGAATAATATCTGCGAGCTCAATGTCGTTGCCGTCCTTATCCTGTCCCAAACTTTCTTCAAGTGAAAAGACTTTTTTATGCTTTTTGTTTAGCCTTAAAAGCATTAGAATTTCATTTTCAATGCACCGTGCTGCATATGTTGAAAGCTGTGTTCCCTTACCATATTCAAATGAATTTATTGCTTTTATAAGTCCAATTGAGCCAACTGAAATCAAATCGTCAGCTTCGCCACTACCCGAATATTTTTTGACTATGTGTGCCACAAGCCTTAAATTGTGATTGATAAGTTTATCTCTTGCCGACATATCTCCTTTTTTAAACTTTTCAAAGCACTCACGCTCCTCCTCACTTGTCAAAGGTTTAGGAAAACCTTGTGCGTTGTTGATATATGACGAGAACATTAAAATCTTGTTCATAAACAACACAAAATTTTCAAATATCATATACTCTCCTTTGAGAGTATTTATATGTTGAAACGTGTCGAATTTTGCTTGTACAATAAAAAAAAGACTGCGGAGTCTCCACAGTCTTTTTTTTTATTTAATTTACTCGTTGGAAGTATCTGAGCTATCAGCATCACCATCAAAGCTTGCTTTTTTGAGTTCTTCAATCTTTGCGTTAGTTTCTTCAATATCAGCTTTAAGGTTATTGCTGTTCTCAACAAGAATATTATAGGTATTTTCAAGAATTGGAAGTCTATCTTTATTCTTATCCAAAATTTCTTCGCAATGAGCAACGCTTGCTTTAAGTCCGTCCAAAAGTTCTTGGTCTTCTTCAAGCTTCTTTGCTTTTTCTTCATCAATGTCGCCGAAGTTATTTACACCGTACAAAACAACTCTTTGTTTAGCAACAATTGACTCTCTTCTACGCAATTTCTTTTGGTCATTTTCAAGACTCTTTCTAACTCTTGCAAGAGGCAAATACTCTTTCTTAACTGCTTTTAATTGCTTGTCGTTATCTTTAAGTCTTTGAGTCAATGTTTCAAGCCTTTGTTCATATTCTTCAAGAGTAAGATTTGCATCGCTTGCTTCGGTTTCAGCGTTTTCTTCGTTTAACTTGTCTTCAGCTTCTTGAGCTCTGCGTCTATATTCTTCAAGTTCAGCTTTTTGTTTTTCGAGTTCAGCTTCAAGTTCTTTTACCCGCTCATCATCAATAGGTGCTACTTCTTCAACTTCTTCAGAAGGGGTTTCTGTTGCTTCATCTTCGGTTGTTTCAACTTCTTCTGATGTTTTTTCGGTTTCCTCTGGCTGTTCTTCTTGTTCTTGAGCGTCTTCTTCAGGCTTTTCTTCTTTATCTTCCTCTTTTGGCTCTTCAACGATTTCTTCATCTTCATCAAAGAAAATATCGTCAAGGTCTATATCATCATCTTTTTCTGATGACTTTTCTTCTTCAGTTTCTTCAGCATTTGGTTCTTCTGTCTCTTCATGAGTATCTTCTTCAACTTTTGCTGTTTGCTCTTGAGCTTTCTTTTGCTCTTCGATGAATTTTTCTCTTTCCAATCTAAATGCTTCTTCTTCAGCTTTTAGTTTTGCATAAGCATCATCAAGATTTTTAGCATTAAGAGCTGCTTCCTCTTCATTCGCTTTTTGCAAATCAACATCTGTGTATTCTTGTGTTTGTTCTGGTTCAACATAGTTCAACTGTTGTGGTTGAGCCTGAGCTTGTGTTTGGGTATATGTAATCTGTTCAGGTTGAACCTCTGCCTCTTCATGTTTTTCTTTTTTTGCTTTTGACTCTGAGTCAAGTACATTGAGTAGTAGGTTGCCCAAGAATACAACAACAAAACCACCTACAACAATGATTCCGATTACTGCTAATACATTTAACAATACATCCAACATAATAATCTTTCCTTCCTTTTTAATTTTTTAAGTAATTTGCTTTAACAAATTGGTGGAGACGGCGAGAGTCGAACTCGCGTCCGAAAAAGCCTCACTGGACTTTTCTACGTGTGTAGTTTGTGCTTTAATTTCGTTTTTAAGTCTTCCACAAACAAAATACTTAATCACTAGCCAATAAATAAGATTGAAAGTCTTGGCAAACCATCAAAATTTTGTGTCTTTTCCAATCTAGACACCGCGACACAAGGTGAATAGATAGCTAAATGCCATTAGGCAGCCATAGCTACGGCGTTATTGTTGTTTGCGTTTAAGCATTTTTCGGTTTTTAGGTAGACCGAGCTACCACACGCTTTGCATCAAGTGCTGTCTTCCCCGTCGAAACCAAAACGTCCCCGCTAACAACTCCCCTGTTCTCTTTCCATCGTTCTTTTTATCGCTTTTTGTTTGAGAACCTCACGCTTATCATAAAGTTTTTTACCTTTGCAAGTCGCAATTTCCAGTTTAACTAAACCATTTTTGACATAAACTTTAAGAGGAATAATACTGTTACCTTTAAGCTTTTGCTCCTTTGAAATTTTGTTAATTTCAAGTTTGTTTAAAAGTAACTTTCTTGTCCTAAGAGTTGATGGAATGTAACTTGTTGCCTTTTCATATGGTTTAATATATGCATTTTTTAAAAAAACTTCATTATTTTTAACCGATATGAAAGCATCATTAATGCTCATTCCGCCAGCTTTAACAGACTTAACTTCACTCCCTCGAAGTTCAATTCCTGCCTCAAATGTATTTAAGATAAAATAATTATGATAGGCTTTTTTGTTATTGCAAATTATCTTAATTGCACAGCCCATTATATCACCTCTTTTTATATTTTTCAATACCCTATTTGCATTTTTTCATATAAAAATACAAAATTTTTCATAAATTTATCTACTTAGATAAAACAAAATCAACTTTACGCTCAGATAAATTCACGTTGACAACCTTAACCTTCACCTTGTCGCCAAGACTATATATGTGAGAATTTCCTTTCAGTTTCAACGACTTTTCAAAATACAAGTAATTATCTTGTGGAAGGTCTTCAATTTTAACAAGCCCCTCAACTGTGTTTTCGAGTTGAACATAAAAACCATAGTTGGTAACTCCACTTATTATCCCCTCAAATGTTTCACCAATATAATTTTTAATATACACAGCCTTAAATAAATCGTCAACATCACGCTCTGCCTCATCTGCATTTTTCTCTGCTTCACTTGAACGAAATGATGCGTCTAGAACAAAATCAGATAGTTGTTCTTTTTGCGATTTTGTCAGTTTGGAATGAAGACACTGTTTGATAATTCTATGAATACACAAATCTGGGTATCTTCGTATTGGAGAAGTAAAATGGCAATAATTTTCAAGGCTCAACCCAAAATGTCCCAAATTTTCATCCAAATATCTTGCCTTTTGCAATGACCTCAATATGACTTTGTTTGCAACTTCTGAATATTCTTTGTCTTTTGTGAGTTCAAGAAGTTTTTGAATGTATTTTGGGGATATGACTTTAAGCTTTGGAATTACAACGCCAAGCCCTTCCAAAAATGAGCAAACACTAGCAACTTTTTCTTGAACAGGTTTTTCGTGAACTCTATACACGAAAGGAATATTTTGTTCGCAAAAATGCTTTGCTACCGTTTCATTGGCTATAATCATAAAATTTTCAATTAGTTTGTGTGCATCATTTCTTTCACGCTTACTCAAAAACGTAACATTAAAATTTTCATCAACAGCAATTTCGCTCTCTGGAATGTCTAGGTCAAGTGCACCATTTTGTGTCCTACGCTTTTCAATTATCTTACTCAGCTCATTCATAGTTATTAAGTCTTGTTCTATGTCGGACAATTTATCAATATGCTTACCACAAATCACATCATATGCCTCATCATAAGTCAAACGATGGCAAGATTTTATTACGCTTTCATAAATCTTGTGTTCAACTACAATTCCGTCTTTGTTTATTTTCATTTCAACAGAAAGCGTGTATCTATCTTGATTTTCATTTAATGAACATATGCCATTTGATAGTTGGACTGGAAGCATAGGAAGAACCATATTTGGAAAATAAACGCTTGTGCCACGAGTGTACGCTTCTTCATCAAGATTGGAGCCAACTTTAACATATTCTCCAACATCAGCAATATGAACACCAAGGATATAAAATTCGCCTTGTTTTTCAATTGAAACAGCGTCGTCAAAATCTCTAGCATCTGCCCCGTCTATTGTGAATATTTTTTTATTCCTAAGATCAACCCTACCAAAAATGTTTGTGACTTTTTGTGGTATTTTTTCAGCCTCTTCCTGAACACTTGACGGAAAAGTTTCATAAAGTCGGTGCTCACGAATAATACCAAGTTCAAGACTGTATATGTCATCACTCGCGCCTAAAACTTCAACCACCTCGCCTGAAACACGTTTATTGTTTCTTTTTGTGATTTGCACCACAACTCGTTGATTGTTTTTGGCGTTTTTCGTCAGTTTTTGAGGTACAAAAATTTCAATATCAAGTTTTTTGTTGTCAGGGACAACCAAAGCGTCTTTTTTGTTAATATATGTTATTGTCCCAACCACTTTTGTATTGGCATTTTCAAGGACAGAGACAACTTGGCATTCAGTTGAATCTTCTGTAAATGAGACAATTTTTGCAAGCACCAAGTCTCCATCAAGTGCACCCTTTAAATAGTGCTTTGAAATAAAAAAGTCTGGCAAATTTTTGTCAAGTGGCATCAAAAAGGCATAGCCTTTTGTTGTGCCTGCAATTTTGCCTTTTATATAATTTTTATCAGCGACTTTATATTGCCCTTTTTTGTCTTCAAAAATCTCACCGCGTGAAAGCATTGCCTTCAAAAGTGCTCCCACCTCTTTTGGTGTTTTTGTAAACTTCCCAGCAAAGAACAACACCATATCATTATATGATGCAAATTTGATATTGCCAGTTTTTAAGATCTCTAATATTTTTTGTTTCATAATATCAATCTACCACATAAATAGGCATCAAAACAACATTTTTACTATGAATTAGTAATTTTCAATTATTTTGTTAAGTTCCATAAAATCTGATGATGTAAGTATTCCAACTGGCGCTTCACCCATCTTCCCATTTTTAGTTAAAATAATACAAAGAAGTTTTCGGTTCGTGAAAAACATATTCATTACATCTTCAATAGTAACATCTATGCTAGCAACGGCAAAATACTGAGTCCCCTCTTGTTGAGTTACGATTTCTTCTATGGTTTTATGAAGCAAAAATTCAGTGTCATCTCCACCTTCAAGCAAAAACCTTCCAAAAACATCTATTATTTTTTGCCCGTTTGCGACCCCAATCAAAACACCATCTTTAAATACAGGAATATTCGAATAATGAGTTTGAGCCATTACTTCAATAGCAGATTGCACAGGCACATCATATGAAATTGTGAACACATCATGTACACAGTTTGTTTCAATGACTTTTGGTGGTGTGGTTATTAGCCTTGCGATTTTTTCTATTTTTTCAGTTACGTCTGTGTGTGGCTCTGCAATTAAAAACTTGTCGTTGGATTTGTGGACAATAGCATTTCTTAGCCTTCCAAAATCAATTAGGTCATCTTCATACTTTCGCACAATATGATTTTGAACCACCGCTTTTCTAATCATGTCCGAGAAGCTCATACTACGTTTAAAATTTAATTGCACCCTAAGTGCATAGTCGATTTTATTGTAAGCATCAATAAATCTGACTGCGTTTGACTTTTGTTTTTCCATTTACACCTCATAATTAGTTTATTTTATTATAAAAAAAAATGCAAACATTTAAAGCATTTACAAAAAATATGTTGCATTTTTTTTTAAAATTATCTATACTAACCTTGCTGTGCTAAACGGGGAGTTAGTGGTTCCCTGAATCTACAATCCACTATATGTAGAGTTGACCAACTAACTGAGGTTTGTGCACATGTATTTGTAGTTTATTTAATTTATGTTGAAATCAATGTCTTGCGTAGTAAAACACTTGTGAACCATGTGAGGACCTGACGGTAGCAACATTAAGCTTGTGCTATATTGTCGCAAGGTAGCGTTGGTGGAGTAAGTTATTTAAAATGCGGTATGTGTGAACTTATCGAATTAGTCGCACAGCTTTTTTATTTTATATCATTATTCTGCTCTTTGTCATTCGTCTGAGAACCTGTATAAAGTCCAAGAGCAGAATAAATTTGATTTTTGCATTTCTCACGATCAAAATCGTTTGAAACAAATATACTTGTAACTTTTATGTTAAGTTTAGCCAAGATTTCCAACAAAAATGGGTCTTGCTCATCCAATTTCTCATCACCATATGATTTATCATAAATATCAAGCACCAAAGCGATATTCATATTTTGCTCGTTAAATATAACATAATCTAATGTTTTATCCGCAATAAGTCTAAAAATAGACTTATCTCCATCCGGTATAAACAAATCGACAAGCGAAACTTTTGGAACTACAATGTACTGCTTTGGAAGAATCAAATTCAAATATTTCCAAAAAAGCACTTCTTTTCTAAGCATATATGGAGATTTTACTGTCAAATGCACATTTTTTACAACTGTTTCATTTTTTGCAATTTTTGATTTTTTTACTTTTTCCTTTTTAGGTTTGTGAGGCTTACCTTTTTCTTTGTTTATAAATTTCACGACATAAAAAGCTCCAAGTAAAATTAGTGCACAACCAATAATTATACCAACAACCATAAAAACTCCTTTTAATGCCAATCAATAGGCGATTTACCCAAACTTTTCAAAATATCATTTATCTTTGAAAAATGCTTACATCCAAAAAAGCCATTGTATGCAGAAAGAGGACTTGGATGTGCCGAAGTAAGGATAAAATGCCTTTTGTTTGTTATAAGCGGTGCAAGCGACTTTGCATTGTTGCCCCACAAAACAAAAATGACAGGATCTTCTCTTTCATTCAATTTTTTTATAATTTCACGAGTGAAATTTTCCCAGCCAATACCTTTATGCGAATTTGCCTGTCCTTTTCTTACTGTCAAAACAGAATTTAAAAGTAGCACTCCTTGCTTTGCCCAGCGACTAAGGTCACCACTTTGAATACAATCAATTCCAACATCACTTTTTATCTCTTTAAAAATATTTACAAGAGATGGAGGAATGGCACAACCATCAGGAACAGAAAAACTCATGCCCATAGCCTGACCAGGCTCATGATATGGATCCTGTCCAACAATCACAACCTTCACATCTTCAAACTTTACATAATTCAAAGCAGAAAATACATTTTCCATAGGTGGATAAATGGTGTACTTATTGTATTCTTCAGTCAATTTATCTTTCAAAGTCAAAAAATATGGTTTTGAAAATTCATCGTTTAAGATATTATACCAATTTCTACATAGTTTAAGCATATGACATTATTATAACATAAAGATAAAAATAGTCAAATTTCGGCATAAACATTTTATTTTACAAATACTTTAATTTATTTGCATAATATTAAAGATTATGATATATTCAAATTAAGGAGTTTAATATGACTATATCTGATATAAATAAGAGTTTGATAGGAGCATTTACCCTCTCTCCAATTAGTGCTACCGAATGGCAAATAAACTGTAGCGCAACTTTTCAAAACGGAGACGAAATGAAAATTTATCTTGTCAATAACAAAAACAGTTGGTATTTGACAGACAAAAAAGCGACATTGAAATACATGAATGAAATGTACGACTTAAAAGCTCCCGATGTCAAATCATGCATAAGTGCAGTGATTAAAATTTATGGCTTTGCAATAAAAGCTGGTTCACTTGTTGCAAATGTTATTGATGAAGTTCAACTTCCAACGCTTTTATTTAATTACATTATGTGCATTGGTCAATTAACAAATATGTATGTATTCTTTGATAAACCAGAGTAAAAAAATAAGCATTAAAACAATGCTTATTTTTTTATAACTGATATTCATCACTTTCTTTTTGCTTCAATTTTGATATGTTTATATGAATAGTGTATCTATCCCCATAATCATTTATATAAGATTTTAAATGATTTTTAGATATAAATTTATCATGTAGGTACATACTTTTTAAATTAGATTTTGCAATGGTTGAAACAATTTCATTAGCACCATCTTTTAACTTCATATCAAAGACACTTTTATCAAGTAAAAAAGAGCCAAATCCCATACTTTTGAACTGCTTTGAAATATGTATAAACTCCAATATGTACGAATTTGTTTTGTCAACCTGACTGTATATTGCATATCCAATAGGAACGCCCTCATTGTACAAAACATAGACAAAATATTTTGTATCATCAAGAAAATTGTCCACAAACATATCATTCAACTCTTCTTTATCTTTTTCATAATCATATGCATCATCAATGAACATATCTTCATCATTTTCATCAGCTATCTCATAGCTTGCAATTACTCTACTACAGTCATCGACTATATTCTTCATTGATTTTGAAAAATCTTTTGAACTGTACTTATGTAAACAGCATAATTTATCTTTATACACGACTTCCATAAAACCCTCTTAAATTATTATATCAAAATAAAAACTTTTTTCAATATTTATTTTTGTTATAAGTTCCATTCATAACAGAAAATATAACCTTGATATCGTCATCTGTCGCTGCCTTGTTGTTGTGAATTTGCCCGCATTTTGAACACTTGTATGTTATGATGTACCCCTTTTTATTAGATAGTTGACAAGAAACTGGTACCATTAAACCCTGACAAGAATTTTGCCTATCCCCTGGCAAAATATCGACATGCTTACTGCATAAACATTTTGGACAATGGTCGCGGGAAGTGTAGCCAAGCTTACCAACTTTGCTTTTGCAATTTTCACAAATAAAACTATCATCATTTTTTGAAAACATCTTTGTCATAATATAATGATAACATAGACTATTTTGTAAGTAAATATTTTTAACAATTTTGTTGACAACAAAATGTACTTATGATAATATAATACTCGTTGCAAACAAATGCGGGTGTAGCTCAGTGGTAGAGCCCCAGCCTTCCAAGCTGGTTGCGAGGGTCCGATTCCCTTCACCCGCTCCACATGGGTTTGTAGCTCAGCTGGATAGAGCAGTGCCCTTCTAAGGCAAAGGTCGGGGATTCGAATTCCTCCAAGCCCACCAAATTCAAAGTACCATACAAATGGTGCTTTTTTTATTATCACTCGAATGATTTATTATGCATATTAAAAAATAAGAGAAGGTTTTTCTTCTCCTATTTTTATTAACTAATTTTCTTGCTTTGAAACAACTTTCTTTCTAAGTATATCTCCCCTTTCAAGTGGCAAATCTGTATAAATATACAATTTTTGTTGTACATTTTTTGCGTCTAAAACATCATTACCATTTTCGTCGGTCATCTTTGTCAATTTGATAATTTTGTCAAAGCAAGATGTTGGAGAAAGGACTTCAAGTTCATCGCCTACAGCAAAACGATTGCGCTGTTCAACAAGAACTTTCTCTCCATCACCATTTCCTATTACATATGCCATATACTCATATGACTGAACAGGAGAAGATGACTCTAAACACTCTTTATCTTTTGAACCAAGATAGAAGCCTGTCGTGTACTGTCTGTGACTAGACTTTTGCAACTCTTTTTTCAAAAGTTCCAATTCTTCTGGTGTTATTTTGTCGCCCTTGTCTAGTGCACGCCTATAAGCATTCACCACATTTGCAACATAATATGGTGACTTCATTCTACCTTCAATTTTGAAACTCGTAACCCCTGCTTTTTCAAGCTCGCCAAGATGTTCTATCATCATTAAGTCTTTTGAATTAAGTATATATGTTCCTCTTTCATCTTCTTCAATTTGATAATGATCACCCTTTCTTGATTTCTCAGTAATTGAATATTCCCATCTGCAAGGTTGTGCACATGCACCTCTGTTTGCATCACGCCCTGTCAAATAGTTAGAAAGTAAACATCTACCACTATACGCAATACACATAGCCCCATGAATAAAAGCTTCAAGTTCTATGTCACTTGGTATTTTAGACCTGATTTGTTTAATTTCTTCAATAGACAATTCTCGTGCCAAGATTATTCTTTTGACGCCAAGTTTTGCCAAGAAATTTATTGCGTAACTATTTAATATATTAGCCTGCGTGCTAACATGAATAGTCAAACTTGGAGCGTGCTCACGAATAAATTCAATAATACCAAGGTCAGACACAATCACTGCATCCACTTTGTATTTTACAAGTTCGTCAAGATACTCTTTAAGACCCTCAAAATCATTTTCATGAGCCAAAATATTAATTGTAATATAAACTTTTTTGCCCAAACTATGAGCGAAGTCCGTAGCTTCTTTTATTTCATCATCTGTGAAATTTCCTGCAAAAGCTCTAAGACCAAATTTTTTTCCTGCAAAATAAACTGCATCTGCACCAAAGCGAAAAGCTGTTTCCATTTTTTCAAAAGTGCCAGCAGGTGCTAATAACTCTGCCATTTCTTTCTCCTTTGACATAGAGAATATACAAATTTAAAATCAAAAAGTCAATTTTTTTTATCAATGACAAAAAACAATTATCATACCCATAACGACACACATTTGTGTCTTGTCGAACGCACTTTTGTCTTGTCGAGCAATTGTGTCATTTCGAACGTAGTGAGAAATCTAGCATTGTATCCTGTCGGGCATTAGCGAGACATCTTTAACAGAAACATTAGAATTTTACTAAAGAATGAATCTACTTTCTTACATACACATCATATGTCACATCATTTACTACCACTGTGTCTGATTGTTTTGTAAAGTTTTCTGTCATATATGTTGGAACACTAAGTCCACTCTTTATATACACCTTTTCTCCTGTGGTTATATTGTTTAATAACCCACCCGCTGAACTAGTGCCAGTTAGCATACTCGCAACATCTTGACCATCTATATATATCTCACTTAGATCGGTGCAACCAGAGAAGGCACCCGAGCCTATACTTGTCACAGTGGATGGTATAATTACTGAAGTAATCGCATTTACTCGACCAAAGGCATAATCTCTTATTTGAGTTATGCCATCAAGCGAAATTTCTCCACTTAAAAGTTTGCCATTTAAATACAAGTTTATACTTTCATCCCCATTATATACTTGTAAACTTCTCCATCCTTCTTTGTCATATTTTCCTCCTGTCTCAGTCCAATCTTTTATACTTGTTATATTAATATTTATTTGACGAATATAGAAATCACTACCATCATCCCTATATATATCTATCTCCTCCAAAGTACTTGGTAAAGTTATAAAATCAAAATAATCAAACTGAATGTCTATATATAATTTCTTAACACCTTCTGGAATAATAAAAGAATCCCAAGAAGTAAACCAATCACTAATATGCACCTCTGTAATCGGCAAACCATTATATGTGCTTGGAATTTCAATCGCACGAGCATCAGGATCATGAAAATTAGTAATAGTATAAGAGCCCCCATCCTCATTTAATCGTACACTAATTGCCGAAGTACGTAGCCCTATAGTAATTGGTGGCAGAGCAGTATCTTCGTTTATAAAAACAATAGCGATACAAAATTTAAGAATACCATCATCCATATACTGTTGAAGGTTATAATATGAATTGTAGTAATGTTCATAATGCTCCTCAAATCCCTTAAGTGCCAAATCTTCATCACCAGTTTCTGATGAAGACCACTCTTCA
>CALWTG010000019.1 GCA_944384385.1 uncultured Clostridia bacterium
GAATTGCACATCTTGCTAACTATTTTTGAAATTTCATTTGATAGGGGAATAAAAAAACCATTATTTAAAAAGTTTTGTCTTGCAATGACGGCTTCTTTATTATCTCCCGGATCGTGCGTCTTTTTATGATTTACTAATAAAAGATTTATGTATCCCTCTTTTGATATATCAAAACTGTGTCCAAGTTTGCATGATACAAAATTTGAGTTTCGAGTTAATTCATCTTTACAAATGGGACATATCAAAACATTATTTTTCATAATTTTTATAATATATTTATTAACATTCAGTGTCAAATAAAAAAACAGCCTAGAATCTAGACTGATCTTTGGTGATCCCAAGCAGAATCGAACTGCTCACTCCGCCGTGAAAGGGCGGTGTCTTAACCGATTGACCATGGGACCATCTGTGGTGGCGATGAGTAGGCTCGAACCACTGACCTTGCGGGTATGAACCGCACGCTCTAGCCAACTGAGCTACATCGCCAAATATTTCCTTGCCACGATATGTGACTCTGCTATTATACGGCAATAGTCGTATTTTGTCAACAAAAAAATTATTATTATTTTTTTTTATTATAAACTTTAAACAAAGTGTGAACGGTGTTTATTTTTATTTGTGTTTTTTTTAAATTGTACTATACTTAAAATATGGTTACATTACTAATATTGGACGGTTTTGGTCTTAGTGACAAAACATATGGAAACGCAATCAAGCTTGCAGGCACTCCAAATTTGGACAAGCTTAACATTTATCCACACGCAACACTTTGCGCAAGTGGTGAGTGTGTGGGACTTGAAAAAGGACAAATGGGCAACAGTGAAGTGGGACACTTGAACCTTGGCGCAGGAAGAATTGTTTATCAGGACTTGCCTAGAATAAACAACTCCATAAAAAGTGGTGAGTTTTTTGAAAACGCTGCATTTAAAAAAGTCATAAACCATGTACTTTCACATAACTCAACACTACATTTAATGGGGCTTTTGTCTGACGGCGGTGTACATTCTCACATAAATCACCTTTATGCTCTTGTGGATATGGCGCATAGTGCGGGGGTGGAAGATATTTGTATTCACTGCTTTATGGACGGCCGTGACACGCTTAGAGATAGCGGAATTATGTTCGTCAAAGAGCTTGAACAAAAAATTTCGGGCAAAGCAAAAATCTGCACGCTGTGTGGCAGAGTGTATGCAATGGACCGTGAAAAAAGATGGGATAGAGTGGAAAAAGCATACGATATGCTCGCCCTTGGCCATGCAGAAAATTACTATCAAAACGCACAAAGTGCACTTAAACAAAGTTATAGCGATGGTGTGTTCGATGAGTTTGTTGAGCCAACCATAATAGGTAGGCCAAAAACAATAGACAGTTTTGACGGCGTGATTTACTTCAACTTTCGCACTGATAGGGCAAGGGAACTTACGCAGGCTTTCACTGACACATCTTTTGATAAGTTTGAAACAAAGCACATTCACGACCTTATGTTTTGCACAATGACTGAATATGACGCCACATTCAAAAATGTTATTGTCGCCTTCCCACCTGAGAAAATTGAAGACAACTTGTCCGAAGTAATCTCAAAAGCAGGGCTTAAACAGTTTCACACAAGCGAAACAACGAAGTATGCTCATGTCACATTTTTCTTTAATGGTGGAATTGAAAAGGCATATGAAGGTGAAGATAGAAAGCTGATTGAAAGCGAAAATGTCCAAGACTTTTCAAAGACGCCAAAGATGAAAGCTTTTGAAATAACCGATGAAGTGCTTTCGGCAATAGCATCACAAAAATACGACTTTATCCTCGTAAATCTCTCAAATGCCGATATGCTTGGTCACACTGGCAACATTGAGGCAACAAAAATAGCCATAACAGCACTTGACAAATGCGCCTACGCAATAGCACTTGCTTCGCTCATGGCAGGGGGAGATTTAATCATAACGGCAGACCATGGCAACGCCGAAACAATGCTTGACGAAAAGGGCAACATAATTACAAGTCACACAACAAACCCAGTACCTGTTTGGCTTGTGAGTGAAAAATATAAAGATGTTAAGCTCAGTGACGGCAAACTTTGCAATGTTGCACCAACAGTGCTTAAACTTTTAAATATAGAAATACCACCAACGATGGGAAAGCCATTGTTTTAATAGGTTTGACAAGCATACATCTTGCGTTAAATTTTAATATATTCGCAAAAAACCACAACTTATGCTATACATTTTTTCAAAAAGCATAAAATTGTGCAAAAAATCTATTGTATTTGTTTGACTTAAAATTTTGATACTGCTATTCTTATATTGAAATTGAGTTAAGTCAGTTTCAACGCACTTTTACATATAAATATGGGGTCATCTAATGAAGAATAAGACGAACTAACAAACGAAAATTATGAGGCATCTGCTTTGTATTTCTGCAACGCCGTACGAACGCAAAATTGTGGGCGTCTGCGTTGTTTACTGACGGGCAACCCTCACACAGTCACGTACAAAGTACGCTCGTGCGTGAGGGTACCCGCCGAGCCTAGCATCCACCTCACAATTTTGCGTTCGTCAGCAAACAATTATCTATTTATCGTTTGTTGAATGATAATATATACGCCTCACAATTTTGCGTTCGTCAACAGACAATTATCTATTTATCGTTTGTTGAGTGATACATACGCTGAACAATTTTGTGTTCGCAAACAAATATTTATTGTAATTCTTGCTAGACGGACTTACGAGTTTCGAAACAAGGAATGCACTGCATTTCTTCATTAGAAGTCACTGCAAAAGTGCCAACGGTTCATGGTATATATGTCCTGCATGGAATTGTCGCCAAAATTTCATACATGACATCAATATATACAAAAAAAAATTTTCATAATAGGAGAGAGAATATGAAAAGAAAATTTAAATTATTTGCAACAGTAGCATCACTTTGCCTTTCTGTTGCACTTATGGCTTTCGGTGTATATGCTGCAAGTACTGTTACATACACTGTTAGTGGTAGTGTATCATTTAGTGCGCAAGTTGCATGTACATGGGATGTTAAAGTAACTTACGGAGACAAAACAACATCTGCAACTGAAGAAGGAGATACACAATTGATTGCAAGTGCTACTGATGCAACAGCAACAAAAACAGTTGCATTAGGAGCAGTTGCTTTAGGTACAGACACTGTCACGACAAAAAATAATATAGTAATTTATACTATAACATGCAAAAATGACGGTAAGGCAGCTATATCAATTTCAGTTGATGATGCAGGTACAGATATGGCTACACTAGATACACGTTGGACTGTAACAGTTACAGAAGATTATGACCTTGCTGGTACAGAACCAACTTCAAGAGATGCAATCTCAGCCGTTGTTGGTGGAGACTTGGCTGCGGGTGAAACATATACACTTGTTATCACTGGAACACTTTCAGATTTCACTCAACAATTAACAACACAAAATCTTTCACTTGCTTTCACAGCATCAGCAAAAAATGTTTAATTATTAATAAAAAACAAGGACTGGCGAGCCTTGTTTTTTTATGTCTAAAAAATGATTATTTGTAATTTGTTTTAAATAATTTTATTTAATTTATATTGTTAAATTTGTTGTTTTATTTATTATTTTATATAGTCCTGTTATTTTTAATTATTTATCATTTTTTTTACTGATAAATAAAGGCAAAAATTAGATTTTAATTATTTATTTTGTCATTATTTAAAGTTATTTATTATTTAATTATATTTAATTTAATAAAAAGCACAAAAATGCTAAAATAATTATAAATTTCGCAAAATATTATTTCAAAAAAATTGCATAAAAAAAACAAGGCTCGCCAGTCCTTGTTTTTTCATGTTTGATTAAACTTATACTTGTGTTGCACTAGCTGTGAATGGCAAAGTGAAAGATACTGGAGACAAACCTTTTGTTAAATCTTTCAATGTCATTGTCATTGTGAAAGTATAAACGTCGGTGTTGCCTTCAGCATCTGCAGCTCCAACTGTTGCTGTGTAGTCGGTAGTATAACTTGAAGCTGTCTCATGTCCCACAGTGCCATCGCTGTAAACTACTGTTAAGTCAGTCTCTGCTGGCAATGCGAGCCCGTCTCCAAGACCAATTGTGATTGCTTGGGCTCCTAGGTTGGTACATTTTACTGTAATTATAATTGTATCATGATCTGTTTCTGAACCAAATTGCATTGCTTCTTCTGGACTCCATGAATCTGATGAACCTTCTGGATCTGTTGCGGCAAATGTTTTTGATCCAGTAGTTGCTGCTTCTGAACCATCGCCGTATGTAGCTGTTACTTCCCATGTACAGTTAACATTTGCTAAGAATGATACACTACCACTAACTGTGTATGTAACTTTTGTTGCAGCATATACACCGAAAGCCATAAGTGCAACAGAAAGGCAAAGTGATGCTACTGTTGCAAATAATTTAAATTTTCTTTTCATATTCTCTCTCCTATTATGAAAATTTTTTTTGTATATATTGATGTCATGTATGAAATTTGGCGACAATTTCATGCAGGACATATATACCACGATAAAGGCACTTGCATTTTTGTTATCATATAAGACAATCATCTAACGAACACAAAATGGTTCAGCGTATGTATCACTCAACAAACGATAAATAGATAATTGTTTGCTGACGAACACAAAATTGTGAGGCGTATGCTAGGCTCGACGGGTACCCTCACGCACGAGCGTACTTTGTACGTGACTGTGTGAGGGTTGCCCGTCAGTAAACAACACAGACGCCCACAATTTTGCGTTTGTACGGCGTTGCAGAAATACAAAGCAGATGCCTCATAATTTTCGTTTGTTAGTTCGTCTTATTCTTCATTAGATGAATAACTTATCTTTTCAAAAAAATGTTAAAATTACTTTGAAAAAATAAAATTTATGTTAAAATAAAGTCAAACTTTAAAATAACATAAATTTGAGGTGTGCAATGTATATTAAAAGACATGTTGAAAAGGTAATTGAGCAGTCAAGAAAGTCATATTATGCAGTGCTTGTTACAGGTCCAAGACAAGTTGGTAAAAGTACTGTGCTTAGAAATCTTTATCCAAATTATAATTATGAGACACTGGACAACCCACTACTTCTTCAATCAATCAAATCTGATCCAGTTGGGTATTTCAATTTACAACAAACTCCTTTCATTATTGATGAAGTGCAAAGGGTACCTGAATTGTTTTTAAGTTTGAAATACATGATTGAAATGAAAAAGCAAAATGGTATGTATTTGTTGACCGGTTCGCAAAAATTTAAACTTATGAAGGGTGTCAGTGAAAGTTTGGCGGGAAGAATTGCGATTATTGATATGCTGGGGCTTTCAAGTCGAGAAATTTATGGTGATGATTTTGATGTTCCTTTTATGCCAACCACTGAGTACCTTTTATCTAGAAAAACAAAAATTTCTTGTGATGAGAGAAAACTTTGGGAAAGAATACACAAAGGCAGTATGCCAAAGCTCTATGATGATGAAAACATTGACTGGGAACAATATTATTCAAACTATGTAAACACCTATTTAGAGAGAGATATAAATCAATTGGAGCAAGTCGCAAACACATTGCCGTTTTTACAGTTTATGATATCTCTTGCAAGCAGAACGGGTGAACTTCTTAACATGAACAACATTGCAAAAGACATTGGAGTATCTGCTCCCACAATCAAGAAGTGGATATCTATTTTGCAAAAATCTAATATAATATACTTATTGCAACCTTTTTCACAAAATATAAACAAAAGAATATTAAAAACGCCAAAAGTCTATTTCACAGACACTGGACTTGTCGCATATCTATGTCGATGGCTAACACCCGAAACACTTCAAAATGGGGCAATGGCTGGGGCTATATATGAGACATATATTGTGTCAGAAATAATCAAGTCATATTATAACGCAGGAAAACAACCAAACATATATTATTTTCGTGACACAAACGGCGCCGAAGTTGACCTTATCATATATCAAGACGGAATGATATATCCTATTGAAATAAAAAAGACATCTTCGCCAAATCTAAAAGACATCAAACACTTTAAGACAATGCAAAGTTATTTTCCTAACATAAAGATAGGCGAAGGTGGAGTAATATGTAACAATTCAACTTTATTGCCACTTGGTCCAAATAACAAAATTATACCAGCCAATCTTATATAAAAAATGACATAAAAGTCAAGGCGTATCACATAGCGAAAAAGATATGTTTTTGTCGAATGATTTGCAATTTACACATTATGTCAAAATTGCACATAAAGTTGTATTGTATAACACAAAATTCATTTTTAAATAAATATGTTGTATGATATACTTCCATTGTCCACATAAAGAAAAAGGAAATGAAAAACAATGGAAGAAAAATATAGTTATCATATAAGTTTGCATCTAGATTTCAAAAAAGATGTGGATGTGAACGAAATAGAAAAGCATTTTGGTATTGAGGCGCACAAAAAGACATCTTTTGTAGACTCAAAAGGTCCACACAAAGCAGCAAAGATTTGGTATAGGTCAAAGGAGTCAACAAGCATAAATACTGACATGGCAATTGAAAGTTTTACAAGACATATTTTTGAATATTTTGGCGACTTGAAAAAAGTGCTTGCAGAAAATAACGGCAAGGCAACTTTTAGCTTAATTTTCACAAAGACGAACGAAAGGCCAATTATAGCCCTAACGCCAGCAACAATAGAGATGTTTGCAAAATTAGGCGTTTCTTTTGATGTAGATTTTATGGATACTTTCGATTAGAATAAAACACACTTAGGAGGAAAATAATGACCACACAAGATATATTACAAAGTCAAAGAGAGTATTTTTTGACGGGGGAAACAAGAGATTTGCATTTTAGAAAAATGCAACTCAAAAAACTAAAAACAGCGATAATACAAAACGAACAAAACATTTATGACGCACTAAAAAAGGACTTAGGCAAGGCAGAGATAGAAAGCTATATGTCAGAATTTGCACTTGTTATCAACGAAATTGACTTTATGCTCAGCCATCTTAAAAAATTTGCGAAAAAGCAAAGAGTACACACTGAGATAGCGAACTTTTCGTCAAAGTCATATGTTTTACCATGTCCAAAAGGCAATGTGCTTATTATGAGCCCTTGGAACTATCCTTTTATGCTCACCATTGAGCCACTTGTTGATGCACTTGCGGCAGGGAACACAGCCATTGTGAAGCCATCGGCATATTCACCAGCCACAAGCCAGCTTATTCATGACATTTTGTCTGACACTTTTGACACAAAATATGTTGCAAGCATACTTGGTGGCCGTGAAGCCAATCAAGACCTTTTGACGCTTAAATTTGACCACATATTTTTCACAGGGAGCAAGGCGGTTGGTCATGTCGTTTTGCAAAGTGCAGAAAAGCACATGACGACAGTCACGCTTGAACTTGGCGGAAAAAGTCCATGTATAGTTGACAAGAGTGCAAAAATAGACCTTTCAGCAAGAAGGATAGTTTTTGGAAAATTGATGAATGTGGGTCAAACTTGTGTTGCTCCTGACTATATTTTGGTGCATGAAAGCGTCAAAGAGCAATTTTTAAAAGCACTTGTGAGTGAGATAAAGCGTCAATATGGCGAACACCCACTTGAAGACGAAAATTATGGCAAAATTATATCAGAAAAACATTTTAAAAAGGTGATAAGTTTTCTTGACGGGCAAAACATATATTATGGTGGCAAGTTTGACGCAAACAGTTTAAAAGTTGAGCCAACAATAGTTGTTGACCCAAGCAAAGATTCACTTTTGATGACAGAAGAGATTTTTGGACCAATACTTCCAGTTGTTACATACAAGACAAACGCCGAAGCACTTGAAATAATAAGAAGAAATGACACGCCGCTTGCCATGTATGTGTTTAGTCAAGACAAGCACACAATAAGCTTTTTTGAAGACAATGTCATGTTTGGCGGTGGTTGCATAAATGACACCATTATGCACTTAACAACACCACTTTTAGCATTTGGCGGAGTTGGACAAAGTGGAATGGGGGCATATCATGGCAAGCGTGGTTTTGACACTTTCTCACACCACAAAAGTATTGTTAGTAAGTCAACAAAAATTGATGTGTCACTAAGATATAGACCACACACAAAATTTAAGGAAAAAATGATTAAAAAGTTCTTTTAATTTTTAAGCGTTTTAGCGAACTGTGAAATTTTTTGTCTTATTAAAAGAAATGATTTTTCGTCAAACACATATTCCTTTCTTAGTTTGACGAAATTTTTTGAGCCACGCTCTTCAAATGTTGCTATATTGTGTAATTGACATAAATAAATTTTTTGTGATAATTTGAAGTTGATATTTATTAAAAGGTGACGAAGTGATAAATTTTGAAACGAGTGAAAAAATCAAAGTTTGTGTTTATGGCGAAGAGCTAAAAGATGTGCCAGTTGTTTATCTTCCAATGGTTTTTGATGACGGCGAAAAAGTTTGGAATGAGTGCAAAAAAATAAATTGCAAGCCTTTTATTTTGGTCGCAATATCAAACTTTAATTGGAATGACTATCTAACACCTTGGCGTATTCCACCAATATATAAAAATGACGAAGAGAGCAAGGGCATGGCAGACGATTTTTTGAATATTTTGAGTAGTGAAATTATGCCTATGGTCAATAGTATTATTAAAAATAGTGGTAGCTATAACATAATTGCGGGATATTCGCTTGCGGGACTTTTTGCCGTTTATTCCATTTTTAAAACCACTTTGTTTGAAAAAGTTGTGTCAGCTTCGGGGTCGTTTTGGTTTCCAAACTTTTGTGACTTTGTTTTTAAAAACAAAATGAAGAAAATACCAAAAAGCCTATATTTTTCTCTTGGTAACAAAGAAGAGAACAAAAAAAACATATATCTTAGATGTGTTGACGAAAATACTCAAAAAATTTATAATTATTTTAAATCTAAAAACATATTGACAACTTTTGAGATGAACATCGGCAATCATTTTGCAAACACAATAAACAGAACTGCCAGGGGAATAAAGTGGGTTTTAGAAACTCCAGGGAGGTTATATGAATAAAGATTATATTGGTAAAATTGTAAAGGTGAAAATGGATAGACCGCTTGGGAGCAAACATCCAAAACATGGTTTTGTGTATCCAGTAAATTATGGCTACATACCAAACACAGTTTCTGGTGACGGCGAAGAGCTTGACGCTTATGTCCTTGGCGTGCATGAGCCACTTGATGAGTTTGAGGGTGAAGTTGTTGCCATTATTCACAGGACAAATGACGATGATGACAAACTTGTCGTTATGCCAAAGGGCAAAAACTACACTGACGACCAAATAGAGGCGTTGACTGAATTTCAAGAGCAATGGTTTTCGCACGAAATAATAAGATAGTAAAAAAAATGGTTGGCGTCATGCTAACCATAAATATTATTGGTGGGCAATAAGAGGCTCGAACTCCTGACTTCCACTACGTGAAAGTGGCACTCTACCAACTGAGTTAATTGCCCATAAACATTATATATTATATATAATTTTATATAACAATGCAAGTTTTTTCGTGTCAAAGTTAAAATTGAAAGTATCAGAAAACACTTTTTTAGGAGAAAGATGGAAAATAAAAAAATAGAACAAAATAGCCATAAACACCACACACTGAGTCTATCTCCAATATATTTTGAACTCATTAAAAGTGGAGAGAAAACTTTGGAAGGGCGTTTAAACGACGAGAAGCGTAAAGACTTCAATGTTTTAGACACAATAACTTTTTATAAGCTTCCAGACAAAGCTCAAACACTGACGGCGATTGACAATATATAGTCGTGAAGATGAAAATAAATATGGCGTTGTTATTTTCAAAATAAAACTTTTGTAAAAATAAGCAAAAAACACACAATTAAATGTGTGTTTATTACTTTTATGCTTTATTTATTTTTTTTGCGTTTTTTAATAATTAAAATAATTATTATGATAATTACAATTATTAAAAAGATAGCACAAAAAATAATTACATAAAGCATTGTTTGATTTTGTGGCTGTTCTTCGTTTTGTGAAGTTTGCTCAACAATGGCGGTTATATCTGTGTAGTATTTATCAAATGTAATATTTTCATTTGGCTCATATGTGTCACCGGCATAATACCAGCCAAGAACTTTGTATTTGTTTGAGTCAATAAGCGAGGCAAGCGATATTGTGTCGCCATCAGCATATGACATTTTTGATGTAACTATTTCGCCATTTATGTTGATTTTTAAATTAAATAAAAGTTGATTTAGCACTGCAACAACGTTTGTATTTTGGGTTATTGTTATTGTGTCGCCAGGGTTGTATGTCGCATTTGCATATTGC
The DNA here is from genome assembly GCA_944384385.1 of uncultured Clostridia bacterium. Lineage (GTDB taxonomy): Bacteria > Bacillota > Clostridia > Christensenellales > UBA1242 > UBA5893. The sequence continues at coordinate 10,311 of CALWTG010000019.1, forward strand.
CAACAAACAAACTCATACTGATTTGAAACTTCGGCAGTAGGTAGTGTATAAGTGTCACCATACTCAAAAAGCGTGTCAATCATTGTGGTTTTATCTGCAATGGTGATGCCTATTTGATAGGTTGCTTTTTTTAATTTTATTTCTTTTTGGTTGTCAGAAAGATACAGGTCGTATTTAGAAGACATCTTTGGTGAAATCTTTATGTGATTTTTAAAATCTTCTGACATAACTGTGTTGTTAGTTATAATTGTTTGTTCAAAGCCTTTATCAGAATAAATTGTTGCATTTATGTTGGTCAAATTGCCGTTTAACTTTAATGTGTTTGAACCATTCAAATACATTTCACCCTCAATTTTGTTGTCTGTAACATTTAAAGTAATTGTTCCGCTGTTTAGGTAAAGTACATCGCCTTTATTTGATTTGTTTGAATATATGTCTGAATTATTTAGTGTTATTGTACTGTACTGATTTGTATAGACAGTTGCACCTTCAACTGATGCTGAATTTTGGGTTAGGGTACAATTTGAAAAAGTTGTTTTTGAAGAACTTTGACCATAGATAACTCCGCCATACTGAGCGCTATTTGATGTGAACTTGCAATTTTCAAACTGCACTGTGCCGTATGCAAAGCACACTCCACCAAAACCACTAGCACTGTTTTGGATAAATTCACAGTTTGTGAATGTGCAAGTGCCTGAGTTGTTGATAAAAGCGCCAGCACTTGAAGCTTTGTTTGAAATAAAGCGTGAATTTGTGACAACTGTTTTGCATTTTAATTCAAGCGCTCCACCATTGCCACTTACTGAGTTGTTTTCAAAAGTGCAAGAGTTAATTACAAGCGAGGCAGTGTTTGATGTCGTTATTGCACCACCATTGTCATTTGCTTTATTGTTCAAAAACTCTGTGTTTTCAAATGTTGCAGTGCCACTTGCAACATATATCACGCCACCAGCAGAAGTATTTGAGTTGAAGTTTTGGAATATTACATTTTTTGTTGTAAAATTGCCGTTTGAAACAATTGCTCTATCGCCAAGACTTGCATAGTTCCCTTCAAAAACTATTTTGTTTGTGCTATTTCCTTCAATAACGAAATTTACTGCTGAGTTCACTGTGAAGATGTTTAAGGAAGTTGTCTTGTAAAAAGTTATATCTTTTTTGACGCTAGAATCTATTTTTAAAGTTATATTTTTGTCTATAACAATGCTATTTTCTTTTATATCTTTTAAAAGATATATTGTGTCACCAGAACTTGCGTTATTTATTGCGTCTTTGAGCGTGGTGTAGTATTTGCCTTCTATGCGACAAACTGTTGTGCTTTGATTTGTATATGTGTCGCTAAGCGCAGTTGCATTAAGTCTTCTGTCATACGCTCTGATTTTGTAATTAGGTGTGTAGCCGTCAGGGTATGTTTTTGTGTCAATGTAATAGTTTGAGTTTGTAAAAGCGATTACTTTGTAGCCGTCACTATCATTTCCTTCAAGTATTTCATAGCCAAGATGTCCAATTTTGTCTTTTTGGTATGGCATGAGTATGCCGTAGCCGTTACTCGTCTTATCAACTGAAACTATATTTATCTTCATTGAATCGTCGTAGATGTCTAGTTTGTCGCCATATTCAAGTAGGTAGGTATATGTCATGTTGTCAACATACCATAGTTTTAATGGGTTATTGACTATTGTTCCGTCATCGTGCAGTTTCTGCATTGCAGTTTTGAACGCTTCACTAGCAGTGCTTTCAACAAACATCGTCCCGCCAAGTGCATAGCCATATCTTTCAAAGTAGTAAGATAGGTCAATGCCGGTAACAATACTGCTAAAATAAACTTGCTTTTCAACTTTGTTCATACCAGTGGCGGTGGCTGTTCGGTACATATTTTCAAGTTTGCCCCAATATCCAGGAAAGATGCTTTCAATATTCCACCAAATTGCTGCATTGCCAGAATTTTTTTGCCAAACATTTGCAGGGTCGACATCGTCAGGAGCCATGAGGTTTGTGATTGTTGAATGGTTTTCTCTTGAACCGGTTTTCTCATTTGCTGACTTGTTGAAGTTGGACACCATGTTGTTTGTTGTTTCTGACACAACACGCTCGCTAATGTCCATCATGTGTCCAATTTCGTGCGTCATGCCCCAGCCAAAGTTTTCGCCCGTTATGGCGGTGTCTTGCCAGTTGTTTGTTTGAATGCCTATGTGTTCTGTGTATGCGTATGCAGCGGCATATGGTTGCATTATTCTAACATTGACATTAAGATACTCAGCTCTTTCGTCATAACTAGGTGAATTTTTGTCAAAGTTTACGCCTTCAAAAATATACAAACTTTTAAGATATGTATCCCAGTTTTCGCAAACTTTTGCAACGCTGTAATTTTGAGTTATGTAGTAATCATACGCCCTTGAAGCTTGAACGGTGAGAATTACTTTGTTTGACACTATTTCCGTCAAATTCAAATAATTTTCTGGTTGTGCGTTTAAAAGTTCAACATAATCTCTTAAATTTTTCTCATATCTTATCTCATCTTGTCCCATGTAGTATACGGGGAAGACTGTGCCACCTTCGATATACAATTTCACATTTTGGCTTTGCTCTGTAGGTTTGTATGGGTTTATGATGTATATAGGTCCACCAGCCAAAGTTTTTGTTGACCAAGATGAATTGTATAGGTTAGGTGTTGTTAAAACATTCTCACCGATTTGAAGTGTATAATTGCCACTCTTCCATTGACTCCAACTACCTTGGTGCTGAGTGAATACAATTTGAGGCAATGGGTCGGTTGAATTTGCATCAACATAAATTGTGATTGTTTCGTTTGGTTTAGCGTAAATTCCTGTGACTTGTCTATTTGTACCTTGCCAAGTCATGTCAAGGTCATATCTTCCATAGTCCCAAACATTTCCGACTTGTTTTATGTATTTTCCTTTTGTGTCTTTGTCTGTCGAAAATTCTCTGTATTTTGTATCAAAAGTCAAATTTCCGTTTAAGATGTCTTTTGCTCTTTGAATGTCGCTTAAAACTTTACTTGGTACAAAACTAAGTTTATTTATCTCTTGTTCAAGTTTGTTTATTGCGGACAATGAATTATAATCTGAAACTATTACGCTCTTTTTGTAGTCTGCGAACAAATTTCTCGCAGTTTGCAAAACATCTTGCTCAGGTTTAAAAAAGACAAATTCACTTGCAGAGCAGTGTTGTGTCAAATTGCTGTTTACATTTGTGTACTCAAATTTAAAATATTTGAAAGTGTATGGTTTGTCAAAATTGTAAATGAGTACATTGGTGCTAAGTGGAGAAATACCTTCGCCAATTTTTTGAAAGTTTGTGCCATCATCTGAAATGTAAAAGGTTGCAGTCAAAGGGAAGCCTTTTAATTTGTCATCTCTTCTTGTTGCAAAAATAAGTCTATTAACTTCAACTTGCGTGTTAAATTCAATTAAGACATAGTTTTTGTAGCTGTCACTGTTTACCTTGTTTGTCTCCCAAAAAGTGTTAAAGTTCAAGTCAAACGCCCTTGATAGAACATTGCCAGGATAATTTCCACCGTTGTTTGAATAATTCGCAATATGCTCGGAATTTTGAGTATTTGTTGTGATGGCATATGCATTTAGGTAATCAGTTTGCAAGTACTCGCTTGATGTTGTTGTGTACTCTATTTCAAATTGAGTACCCGTGTCTGCACTGACGATGTTTTTTGAATTGTCAAACAATGTTGTACAAAACATTAGCGCTGTTAATAATACTAAAATCAAATATTTTTTCATTTGTCACTCCATAAAAGTTTTGCGCTAAGAGTATACAACTTTATAACAATAAATTCAATACAAGTTTAATATATTTAACAATTAGTAACCAACGTTAAATATACTAATATGATAATAAATTAAAGGAGGCTAAATGAAAAAAACTTGTTTTTGCGACAATCCTTTGTGTAATAAAAATAAATGCTGCTGTACTTATATAATAAAGCACATACATCAGTCTTCAAGCGGGACAGGAGGCGTCGGGCCAACTGGGCCAACAGGGCCTACAGGGCCGAGTGGAATCAATGGCGCCACCGGCCCGACAGGTGCGACTGGCCCGACTGGTGCAACAGGGCCAACTGGACTTGTGGGAGCTACAGGTCCAACAGGGGCAACAGGACCAACGGGAGCCACCGGACCAATCGGACCAACGGGACCAAGTAACGGAGTGACAGGGCCAACAGGGCCAACAGGGGCAACAGGACCAACAGGCGCCACGGGGCCGGCGGGGAATAATGTTGTCAATCCTTATGATTTGTATGTAAGAAGCAATACAATTGGCGGAATAGGAACTCAGTCAAGCCCGCTACCTTCAATAGAAGAGGCGCTAGATTTGGTTGCCAACAATGGAACAATTCATGTCTATGATGGGACATATCCAATCGACACAACAACCAATATTTCAAAAAATAACATTACGCTTGAAGGCAAGCCAAACGCCATGATTCTTTTGACGGCGAACACAGTGCCATTTTTAATATCTGGAAGCGGAAACACAATACAGGGCTTCACAATAACGAGCGATGTGCCATATCCTGTTGAGTTTATTCAAGTGGGTGGCAACAATAATGTCATTCGAGATAACATCATATACGGTCCATCTCAACAAGGAAGTTCTGACACTTGGGTAACAAATAGGGGAATAGTGACGCAAGGTGGTACTTTAAATAATTGGATAGACGGCAATATATTTTATTCACTAAGGCAAAGCGGATATTTAAACCCATCATCAACAGGGTATATCACTCATAATGTTGTTTATAACACACGAGGCTGGGTCGTTGATGGTGCGCTGTTTCAGTTTTCTGGTAATTCTTGGGGAGAGCCAACCAATGCTGTTGATATTGCGCTTTTAAGTGGCACAACAAGCGGTGTGCCTTACAATTCAATAACAGAGTTACAAGATAACAATAGCAATGCAAACATAAGCGACCAAAGATAGTTTAAAAATGTAAAAAAACAAGGCGAAGGACCATCTTCGCCTTGTTTATCTCTCAATCTCCAGCAAGGTCGGCGTCTAATTTTGTTTTGTGAATTGTGCCTTTTGGGTGTTGTGGGGGAGCGTATATTGAGTAAACTTTCAAAGGGACTCTTTGATTATTTATCAAATTGTGCCATGTTCCTGCGGGGACTATGACGGCATAGTCATAGTTTGCATTTCTAACGAATTTGACATCTTGTTTACTTTGTCCCATGTAAACGATTGCGCTGCC
>CALWTG010000020.1 GCA_944384385.1 uncultured Clostridia bacterium
AATTATAAACAAAAATGCTTAAAAAAAAAATTTTAAAGCCTACCACATCATATAAAGGTAAAATAGTTATCAACAGCACAATAGGAATTGGTAATAACAGAAGATATAAGTTTTCTGAACAAGAAAAAATAACAAGAATACTCTATGCACTAATATCTGCCGGTTCAAAAGAATTTGCAAAAGAAAACAAAACAAAATTAGACAAAAAAGTTATGGCATATGTCAACCTTTATGCAAGTATTCTCGTCAGCCGTGCAATTGACTATGGCACAGATAGGTCAAATCGTATGGTTGAAGCAAGTTTGTCACTACAAATGTGTAACACTCTTGCCGGTCTTGATATAGATTCAGAAACATTAAAAAGTGCAAGTAAACTTGGTATGCAAACTGCATTATTCACCATTGACAAACTTGGAATTTCAAAACAAAGTGTCATGCAGGCTATGAGAGCAACAGGTTATACATACTATTCTGTTCCAGAAACAATTGAAGAAGCTCTTGTTCCAAAAAGAACTTTGGTTAATGAAGAGGATTTCGTGAAAGGTGCAGAAAAAGCCTTGGGAGTAAAACCTGTAACGCAAGAAGCAGAACGTTCAACTGCTGCGTCAGAAACAGCACATAAAGAAGAAGCAACAGAACAAAAGCATGTTGCGGAGAAAAAGCATATTAAAGACGCTCTTGACAACCCAAAGCCAGACACTGTTATTTATGTTCCACCAATGAAGCAAGATAAAAAAGAAGAAAAAGAGGAAAAAACTGATTATTATACTGTGGATTTTGGTGACATGGAAGATACTTTTATGTTGTCCAGTGACTTGTTCAAAAAGGTAAGAGACCTTAAACATAACGAAGGCGTAAAGACCAAAGATGTTTATCTTACAAAAAGGTCTGCTGAAAAATACATTGATAAAGTTGTTTTGTCAGCATTATCAGACGATATAGATAGAGATTTCAAAAAAATTAGTTCTGGCGAAGACACATCGGCAGCAGTGCAAAGAGCAAAGAGAAGATACAATTACTTAGAACACATTTATTCATATTATGATAAAAATAAATTGCAAGATTCTGAGGCTTTGAAAGAAGACATTGAAAAAGAACTTGTTTCAAGTGAGGCAGGTGACAATGTTTATGCTCACTCGTTTGCAAAGTCAATAGTTGATTTAAGAAAAGGAATTTTAACAGGTATTTTTGGTGATGAGGAAAAAATTCTTAAACCAGAAAACAAAGAAATTGCAACTGTCGTCAATGATTATGCACAAGACAAGTATAAATCAAGACTTTCCACCTATGTTAAAGGTTCATTAAGAAAATGCTTAAAAACAGTGTTTAAAGAAATTGACAGCAAAAGTTTTGAACAAAAGAACTTGGTTGAACCTGAATCATCAAAGGAATAATATAATAAAAATATCTCAAAAGGGACAGAACCTTTTGAGATATTTTTTATTTTGCTTTATTGTTTGAGTGGAATACATCGCATATTTTGTGAGAAACGAGTTGTTCTATGTCATCTTGTGCACTTTTGAAGTAAACTTTTGTGTCCACGCTTTCTGGATTTTGTTTAAAATATCTTCTAAGTGCTCTTGTTGTTGCCATTCTTATGTCTGTGTCTACATTTATTTTGCACACATTGTATTTTGTGCAAGCTTTTTCAAGCATAGTTTCGGGAACGCCTTTTGCGTGGCTGATGTTTCCTCCAAGATTATTTATGTCAACTATTGTTTGCTCGTCAACACTTGATGCACCGTGGAGCACAAAAGGGAAGTTTGGTACAAGTGTTTGTATTTGCTCCAATATATCAAAGGCAAGTTTTGGCTCACCAGAGAACTTACTTATCCCATGACTTGTGCCGATTGCAATGGCAAGTGAGTCCACGCCGGTTTGTTCAACAAATTGCTTTGCCTGGTTTGGTGATGTGTAAATACTTTGTGTGCCAACATGCTCGTCTTCTGTGCCAAGAAGTCTGCCAAGCTCTCCTTCAACTTGCACCCCGTGGCTGTGGGCAAGGTCTGCAACCTTTTTGGTTAGTTTGATGTTTTCTTCAAATTCAAGTGCACTTCCGTCAATCATGACACTGTCAAAGCCAAGACCGATTGCCTTTTCACAAATTTCATAGTCTTTGCCATGGTCAAGGTGAAAAAACATTGGTATTGTATATGCTTTTTTGCTTGCTTGCATAAAGCCTTTAACATATTCGTCGCCCATATATTTAAGTGCACCACTAGAAACGGCAACGATGACAGGTGAATTATTTTTTTGAGCAGCATTAAGTATTGCCTTTAAACTCTCCAAATTACAAAAGTTGAATGCACCAAGGGCATAGCCATTTTTTATGGCGTCTTTGTAACAATCTACTAATTTCATAATCATCTCCACTTAGATTATATAATTTTTTTTAATTTCTACAAATCATTTCTAATATTTTTTTGAAGTACATAAAATATAACATGAAAAAATATGTTGTCCATTTGTGCATTTTGCTCATATTTATTGTGTTTTGTTTTGTCTATAAATACTCATATGGTTTAACTCAAAGAAGATATTTTTGCTCACAAATTGAATATTCGTATTATCGAGCTGAAACAGATTATTACTCTGCAACACTTAGATTCGGAGAAAGAGAAAGTTATTTTAGACGTGACGGAATAAGGACACAAAAAAAGCAGTATGGCGTTGTTACCGTGAAATTTTTTGGCGATGTTCCTTATACAAGTAGTGTTGTTGCAAGATTATGCGTTGATAATGATGTCATATTTTTGGTGCTTGAACAAAATCCTTTTGACCAGACTTTTATGTGTGATATTGAAAAGGTGTTTCACAGCGACAATATATCCATTTATCTTGACAATGTTGACTTTAAGTATCACACACTTAGTTGTGTAAACGATGGTTTTTCTAGCTCTTATGACGATGCAATTAAATTCGGCTCTCTTAAATTAAAACCTTTTATTGACCAAAATTTAGATGTGGTTGAGTGCTATTTGACAATACAAAAGCAAGAAAATTGTTATGTTTGGTATTTTTATGCTGTTGGAAAAACAGAATATAAGTTTGTGCTGTTTGATGACAAGTTAAATGTGCTTGCAATGTCTTGATTGTTTTTGTGTTCTCTGCTAAAATATAAATTAGGAGAAAATCATGCAATCAACACAAAAACAAATTGAAAAAGCATTTCTTGTTGGTGTTGCCTTTTCAAATAAAGATGATGTTAGTTATAGTCTTCTTGAACTTAAAAACCTTTGCGAAACGGCAGGGCTTGAAGTTGTTGGAGAAGATTGGCAATATGTTCGCCAAGTTACACCAGCGACAGTCATTGGAAGTGGCAAACTTGAACAAATAAATGAAGAGATAAAGTCAAACGGCACAACTGTCGTTGTTTTTGACTGTGAACTTAGTGGCTCACAAACACGCAATTTGTCAGACTATTTTGATGTCAAAGTCATTGATAGAATTACGCTGATTTTGGACATTTTTGCACAGCGTGCAATTTCAAATGAAGGTAAACTTCAAGTCAAACTTGCCCAGCTTAAATACAACCTTCCACGCCTTGCACAAATCACAGGCACGAGTGGTAGGTTTGGAAGTGGTGGCGTTGGTATGCGTGGCCCAGGAGAAACCAAACTTGAACTTGACAAAAGGCTTGCAAGACTTGAAATTCAAAGGCTTGAAAAAGACATTGAAAAGATAAAGAAAAACAGGGAAGTGCAAAAGCAGGTGAGAAACCAAAGTGGCATTTTTAAAGTCGCCATTGTTGGCTACACAAATGCAGGCAAAAGCACACTTTTAAATTTAATCACAAAGGCAGGCATTTACGCTGATGACAAACTTTTTGCAACCCTAGACACAACAAGTAGAAAAGTCTACCTTGCACCAGATAGGAGTATTGTGCTAACCGACACCGTAGGTTTTATTTCAAAACTGCCACATAACCTTGTTGATGCATTCAGCTCCACGCTTGAAAGTGCAAAAGAAGCTGACCTTATCTTGCACGTCATTGATGCAAGTAACAGCGAGTATAAGACGCAGATGCAAGTTGTTGACAGTGTGCTTGATGACCTTCACATAACTTGCCCAAGGCTTAGAGTTTACAATAAGTGTGACAAAGTACTCACAAGAGAGCATACTGACGGCGTCTATATTTCTGCAAAGAACAATATAGGAATAGATGACCTTAAACAAAAAATCATTTCTTTTATGAAAGGCGAGTAACACATTTTATTTAAAAACATATAGTGATATGAGCATATGAAAAAGTAACCAAAGTACAAAAGATAAAAAGATTTAATTCTTTGATTAAAATACATAAAAAGGAGAATACATATGAATCTTTTTGGCGGTTTTGGAAACTTTGGCCGTGGCGACAATAATTGTGTATGCAATTTAGTATGGCTTTTGTTCTTGCTCTCAATCTGTGGATGTGACACACAAGGTTTTGGCAATGACTGTGGCTCTCTCATACTAATACTCTTACTCTTGTCTTGCTGTGGCTGTGGCACTACATGTGGCAACAACTAATGATACATATGAAATCGCACTAAATTTGGTTAACGCACCAAAATTGGTGCGATTTTTTTTGTAAAGTTCTCACAATTCGACAAAACAAGTCAACATATTTTTGCCTTGCTTTCAAAAAATAATGGTGAACAAAAGGGCATGGCGTAATATTTTTTTGTTATTTCGTTGACAAAAAAAATGTTATAGTATACACTCTATTTGTTTAATTTAAACTAGGAGCTTAGTATATGAAAAAATCAATAAAAAAGGCATGTTCAATCGCATTACTTTTGACTTCAACAGTTGCACTTACTGGCGCAAATGCACTTGTTGTTGACAAACTTACAGATAATGTAAATGCACAAATTTTTGCTGAACCACAACAAACAAGCGGTCTTGTTACACTCAATATTCCATCACATAGAGATACAGCAGTTTTGGGAGAAGATTTTCCAATCCCAACACCAACTCTAAAGCAAGGCACAAATCCTGTAACAGAGGGCGCTAATATAGAGACAGTTGTTAAAGACTCAATTGGAAGAGATGTCGAAGTCGATGGAAACTCTTTCAAAGTTGACGGAATAGGCAAATACACAATCACTTATAAAGTAACATATGGTGGACAAACTTATTCAACATCAATCACCGTTAAGGCAAGTGTTAGCGAAAACTCAATCGAGCTTGTTGAAAACACACAACAAACATTGCCAGGTGATGTTTATATGGGATTTTTAAAAAATAATCCAGATGCAAACATATATATTCCAGATGCAAAAGTTGTTTTTGCAGATGAAGATTTGGCACAAGAATATGAAATAACAACAGTTGTCACATCTCCAAGCAAAAAGGTAATTGATGTCATCGATGTTGACGGAAAAGACGCTTTGGATAAAGAAGACCTTTTGAACGATAAAGGTGAGCTTCAAGAAGGCATATACAGTGTGACATATACAGCACGCACAACATCAGGCATTTATCTTGACAGCAAAACAGTTGAGTTTACTGTCATTACAGATAGAGCATTTGAAAGTAAATATGGTTCACTTGACTATAAACTTTCATTTGACTACTCATCAACAGCACCATCAACAGCAGATATTGGTGAAGAACTCGTTTTGCCAAAAGCTGTTGGTAGAATTGGTGACCAAGAAACTCCATCATATTACACAGTTAAGGCAAGCGTGTTCATTGGCAACACATTAAAAGATGTAACAAGTGACACAATATCACAAGATGAAGATGGCAATTATGTTTTCACTGCAAAAAAGAAATACACAATAGATGGCAGTGAGAAGACAGTTACAAATGGTAGATATCAAATTTACTACTATGTAACAGACGCACTCGGCAAGACAGCAGAGTCAGGCTTTGTCATCAGCGGAGTTAAAGATACTCAGGCTCCTAGCATCACAGTTACTGACGGATATGACCTGAATACTGTTGCAGAAACTGTGGAAGATAAGAGTTATGAACTTCAAAACAACTTCCAACTTGGTCAAAACATCGTAATTAAGGCAGCATATGCAGAAGACCTTTCTGATGATATGTCAGACCTTAAAATTGAAAGATATATAAGAAAAAGCAATCAAACATCTTCACAAAGTGATGTTTATAGCGACGAAGATAGTGAAGTTGAAAATGCTTTCACAAAAGATATAGTCTTCAATAAGACTGAAAACTATGTTCTTAAAGCCAATGAGATTGACGGCGGCACACTTGAAGACGGCACATACACAGTTTACTATCGTGCAACAGATAGTGCTGGCAACACCAAAACGATAAATTATGAATTTGTCGTTGACTCGGGATTTGAGTTCAAAAGCAAAACAACAGTTGAATTTCAAGACACATTCCGTTCATCAATAAACAGGGGAGAAAAAGTTACTTTCTCAGCTCCACTTGCAACAAATGATGACGATGAAAGATTGCAAACAAAGATATACTACACATATGACAATGTTGAAGCTACTGGCTGGGATGCTTGGACTCTTCTTGAACCAAACGAAGATGGCAAGTATGTCGTACCAACAGATGTTGAAGGTGCAAAGACATTGACAATTCGTGCAATGGCAATTTCTGACGCTAAAACAACTGCGGACGAAACAAATGTTGATGAAAGTTTTGATATAACTGAGTACAAAGGCATCAAATATGGCTTTGATGAAGTAACAATATCAATCGTTGATAATCTTGATACTCAGGCTCCAAACATTGAAAGTATTGAAGAGTGGGATGGTGCATATACACAAAATGACGATGTTGTCATCCCATCAATAACAGTTAGCGACGATTTGATTGAAAATGTTGTTATCGATGTAAAAGTAACACATGTTGCAGAAGATAAAACAGTCACAGACTTTGCTGTCGAAAACGGAGCAACAATGACAACAGCAGGTCAAAAAACATATAGTGGAGCAACATTCTATGCAAACCTTGCTGGTGACTATAATGTTGTGTATGAAATAACAGATGCTGCAAATCGCAAGATATGTTTGTATCAAACAGTAACTGTTACACAAAGAGATACTTCAAGTCAACCACACTTTGGCAATCTTCCAGAAAGTTTAAATGGTGGAACACTTGAATTTGGTGAAACACTCAAACTTCCAAATCCAGATCTTCCAAAGGGAGATTATGCTTATAGTGTTGACTATCGTGGTCCAGCTGGATGTTTAATCACAAAAGAAATATTCCAGCCAAAGACAGAGGGAACATACACAATAGTTTATTCTCTATATCAAACTTCAGCTCCAACCGAAGTTGTTGACCAGAAAGAGTTCACTCTTGAAGTTAAGGATACAACAAACCCAACAGTTCGTGTTGAATGGGACCTTGACGCTTCATACAAAAAGGGTGAAAGTGTTATGATACCTGTATTCACAGCAGATGACTATTCTGACATCAATCTCAAGGACTCAACAATCGTCATTTCTTCAGAAAGTTCATTCAGAAGGACAATAAAGGGCGACGAAATGGCAACTGAGTTTGGAAAAGGTGAAAGTGGTACTTTGTATGTTCCACTAAACTACAACGAAGTTTACACAGTAACATACACAGTATACGACAATTCAAAAGCTAAAAATTCAACAATAATTACAAAGACAATAAATGTTGGTGACCTTGTTGACCCAACCATCACACTTCCAGACAACTTTGTCCCATCAAAAGTGAAGATTGACACAACATTGACACTTAACATTGCTGGAACAAAAGTAACAGATACAAACGGCAACGGTGAGTTTGTTGAATTCACAGAAGACCAAATCAAAGACAGAATTAGTATCAAAGTCGTTGGTCCAAACAATGAAACACTTGACAACTTAAATGTTGACGAAGATGATGTTGTCATTAAAGATGGTGAATTTAAGTATTATATTGATGCTGCTGGAACATATACAGTTACAATCAGCTTTAAAGATGATGCAGGAAGAACAGGTGAATTGACAAGAACATTCACAGTTAGCGAATCTTCTGTAACTCCACTTTCTGACAATGAAATAATAACAATTGTGTTAATATGCGTTGCAGTGTTAGTGCTTGCTGGTGCAGTTGTCTATGCAATCATTTCAAGCAAAAACACAAAGGCATATAAACAATAATAAAATAAAAAGATAGCGATATATTGTCGCTATTTTTTTTATTTACATATAATAATTTTTGTGGTATAAAATTCTATATGAAAAAATTAGCAGACATATTTTCACAGTTAACTCACACAGATAAAGATTTTCCACTATTTTTAGATGTCCTTGACCAAAAGACTTCAAATGAAGATGACTTTTTCGCCATTATGGACATTGCAAAATATGTTAAAGATAATTATTTATATCATGGCAGTAAGCTTGAAAGCAAAATTTTGAATTTAGATAAAGAAGTTTTTGCTTATCTTGAATCAAAAGTAAATAAAAAAAATGCAAAAAGAGATTGGAATGGTATGCTCTTTTATTTGGACAAAGTAGAGCATTATTTTCCAATTTCAAAAGATGTAACAATTTTTGACGGTGTTGAAGATTTTTATCTTTACAGTATGCTTTTTCCTAAAAAGCGTATAAGACTATGCTTTGGTATTGAGCACTGGTTTTTCTTGAAAAAAGGCGTTGCATATAGACATAAAGAAGACTATAAAAATGCAATTTTTAATTTTGAAAATTCAATAAAGTGTGCGCCTCTTTCAATGATACCTTATGAAGAGCTTATTGCTACTTATTTTGAAATTCACGACTATGACAGCGCAAAAACTGTGCTTGATAAATACCATATGTTTGCACGAACATTTTATCATCTTGGAGTTTTTTACTATTACACGGCACTTTACTATTACGAAAAGCACAATTATTTTGTTGCTCATGCGTGTATATGGTATGCACTGGGCTTTGATTTGTCGCTTTCAATGCGAAATTCACTACTTGAAAAATTGAATGAAATAATGAAAAATCAAACTTTGGTTTTTGGTGCTTTTGGTTCGGTGTCAGGGGCAAAGGCTTTAACGGCAAACAATGTACCTGTTTGGTTTTCAAAAAACATTTTAACGGCAACACTTGATATGTATAAATCAAGTTTTGTATCAAGAATTCAAGAACTAAAACAATTCAAAAAAAGCGTGAGAAGAAAGCTTATGCTCTACAAGCTTTCGGCATATGTTGAGCAAATTGAAACAAATATGGACTCAAATCAATATATGTTTTTGTTAAATTTGCCAAGTATTGCGCTGACAATAGACAAAAACTGGCAAGTGGTATATGAAAATGATGAAAGTTATGGAATTGTTTTGGAACTTGAAAATGCAGATGACACGCTTACAGTTGGAGTTAAAAAGAGCGAAAAATCTCTTGATGAACTTTATCAAGGAGAGCTAGATCAAATATTATCGTCAGGGTGCAAACTCAAAAATCAAACTCAATTAACAACAATAAAAAATGGAGATTTAAAAATTGCCGATGTTGTGATGGGTCAAAATTTTAATATGAAAATCTTATTTGTGAAAAAAGGCGACTATTTAGTTACATTTAGTTTGATGTCAAAAAATGACCATGATAACGAGAAATTTCTATTAAATATAGCTAGCACAATTAAATTTTATAATAATATAGACAAAATAACCACTTTGGGCAGGTTTTTATAAATAAAAATGGCTATAATTATGTTAAAAACGTTGAAATAAAACAAAGTTATGATACAATATAATTATGGAAAATATAGTTATTTTAGGGTTAGATTATGAATATAATTTAAAGATAGGGAAAATGTTATCAGACAGTCTTGGTATGTTTTTCCTTGACTTTAAAGATTATGTAGAATATAGCTTGTTTTCAACAAAAGATATGCTTGAAAAATGTGGAGCAGAATATCTTAAAAAACAACAAAAAAAGTGTTTAATGTCAGCATCTGAGTTTGAAAATACAGTTTTTTGCATACCATATCATTATTTTTTTGAAGATAATAATAAATTGTTTGAATCAGCACAAAAATTTTATATTTATTTTTCAAAAAATAAATTATCAAAAATTGTAGATAATGATACTTTGAGTGTTGACCTTATGGTTTTTTCTGACCGAGATTATGAATTAAACAAAGCTTGCAATCACAAAATAAAGGTTGCAAATAAAAAGATTGAAACCGTCAAATGTGAAATTTTAAAAATATTAGAGGGAATTAAATGAATATAAACAATAAATGCATCAATCATCTTAGATGCTTGTCAGCTGAGATGATAACAAATGCAAATAGTGGTCATCCGGGGGTGGCTTTAGGTAGCGCCACCATTTTTTACGCACTGTTTAAAGACCATTATTTTTATGACATAAAAGACCACAAGTTCATTGCGCGTGATCGCTTTGTTGCCTCTGCTGGACATGTCAGTGCTCTTTATTATGCAACAGCATATATGTTCAATTTTGGATTAAATGAAAATGATTTAAAAAGTTTTAGGCAAATTGGCTCAATAACCCCAGGGCATCCTGAATATGGCACGACAAATTTTGTTGAAGATTCAACAGGCCCACTTGGTCAAGGTGTTGCAAATGCGGTTGGAATAGCTATTGCACAGTCAATGCTTGCCGAAAAATTTAATGTTCAAAAATTTCCTATTTTTGACAGTTATACCTATTGTTTCTTGGGCGATGGCTGTATGATGGAAGGTGTGGCAGAGGAGGCTATGAGTCTTGCTGGTACACTAAAATTAAATAAACTAATATTTTTGTATGATTACAATAACATGACCATTGACGGCAAAGCAGATATGGCAAATGCTGAGAATATCAAGAAAAAATTTAAAGCTATGCACTACAATGTCATATATGTAAGAAATGGCAACAGCTATCAAAGTGTAACAAGAGCGATTGCTAGGGCAAAGAAATGTCAAAACAAGCCAAGCATAATCATTTTCAAAACAATTATTGGTTATGGTGCAACTAATGCTGGCAAAAATACAATTCATGGCAAGCCACTTAGCATAAGTGAGCTAAATGCCTTAAAACAATCTCTTGGTGTTAAAGAAAGTTTTAGTTTGCCAAAAGATGTCAAAGAGCACGCCTTAAAAACCATCAAAAAGAACAACGAACTACTTGAAAAGTGGAACAATATGTTTGCAATTTACAAAACTGCAAATCCAGAATTATATAAACAACTTGTTGCATTTATGTCAAACAAGCAAGTTGATGTTCAAAAACTAATAAAGCAAGATATGCTAACGCAGGACATAAGCGGGCGTGATGCAAATGAGATGGTGCTAAATGAAATTGCACAAAAATTACCTCGTTTTGTGGGTGGCTCTGCTGACCTTGTTGCAAGCACAAAGGCGTATATAAATGACGGAGGAGATTATAGTGCTTTAAATAGGCGTGGCAAAAACATACACTTTGGCATACGAGAGCATGCCATGGGTGCAATTTCAAATGGTTTGTCGCTAGTTTTAAATTCTCCAGTTTTCTGTTCAACATTTTTGGCTTTTTCAAATTATATGATGCCAGCAATAAGAATGAGCGCACTTATGAATTTGCCAGTTTGGTATATTTTCACTCATGACAGTTACAAAGTGGGCGAAGATGGTCCAACTCATCAGTCAGTTGAACAACTTGGAACGCTAAGGCTAATTCCAAATTTGAATGTGCTTCGTCCTGCTTTTATGGAAGAAGTTTATGCGTGCTATGACATTGCGCTTTCAAGTAATTGTCCAAGCGCGTTTGTCATTGCAAAACAAACACTTAAATCAGAGGTTGCCGATTATTCAAACATACTTAAAGGTGGCTATGTTTTAAGTGGAGAAAAAGGTGAAGTTGAAATTTTGGCGACTGGTAGTGAAGTTGAACTTGCACTCAAAGTCAAAGCCGTGCTTGAAAGTCAAGATATTTCATGCGTTGTTGCAAGCTTTCCTTGTGTTGAGCAGTTTGAAAGGCAGTCAGAATCATACAAAGATGATGTGCTTTCAAGAGGTAAAGTGCTAGTAAGTTTGGAAGCGTCAAATGACAATATATGGTATAAATATATAGGCAAAAATGGTCTAAGAATTGGCGTATTTAAGTTCGGAAAGAGTGCAAAGCCATCACAGCTTGATGAATATTTTGAGATGACACCTTCAAGTGTTGTTAAAAAGATTAAAAACTTTTTGAAATAATGTGAATATATTTTCATTTAGTGCATATATTATAAGTGTAGGGAATAAATATGCCCTACCGAGCAAAACGATCACAGCAAAAGTATCAGCGGCTGTGGTCGTTTTTGCTTTTTAATAAATTTTGATAAAATATTTTGTTTTTATGAAAGTATTTGGTATACTACAAATACTTGGAGGGAAGCAATGAAAATAGAAATTATTGAAAGAAATTATGATGTCGGAGTTAGACTTAGAACTTTAATTGAGAAAAAGATTGAAAAACTTGACAGGTATTTTCAAGACACTGCAACCGCACGCGTTGTTTGTGCAAGCGAAGGCAAAAGGTTTAAACTTGAACTCACAATAAAAAACAAAGGCAATATTTACAGAAGTGAAACATATGGCGAAAATATGTATGAAAATATTGACATTGTTTTGCCAAAAATTGAAAGGCAGATATTAAAGTACTACCAAAAAAATCGTGATAAATTCAAAAAGACAGCTCTTGACACTGCAACATTTGAGTTTGTTAATGAAGCGCCAAAACCAGAAGAAAAGTCAATTTACAAACACAAGACATTTGACCTTGACCCAATCACTGTTGAAGATGCAAAAGAATATCTTGAAAACATTGAACATGATTTTTATGTATTCTTGAATGCTGAAACAGGCAAAGTCAACATCTTATACAATAGAAAAGACGGTGAACTTGGTTTAATTGAGTGCAATTATTAGTTTAAAAGTTATAAAAAAGTTAATACTCTCTATTATAGAGAGTATTTTTTATGAAAAAAACATTAAATATTTTATTTATTATTATAATAGTTTCTTTTATGATTATGTATGGCTTTGAGACTTCGGGTTATGCAAAAAGCGTTACTTTTGAAGATATATCAAGCAGTACCTTAGCACAAGTAATGGTAGTATTTCAACAAGAAAAAGATTACGAGGGCAAGTTTTTTGATATCTTGATTAAAAGCAGTGAAGACTTTGCGTCATTAAACTTGACGGTCGAGTTAGGCGAAAGCTACACTTTTACTCTTGCAAATCACGAAACAAATTATAGCCTAAGCAAACTTATGGCAGACTATAAACTTCAAAATGCACATTTTAAGAATTATGAAGATTGTGTATCAAAAACATGTATAATTACTTCAAACAAAGATTGCACATTGACATTTGTCGCAATATTGGGTGAAGAAGTAAATGGCGAAGTGCTTAAAGACTTTTTTGAAATTTCAGATATTTTTACCGTAGAGATTTCAAAAAGTTGATTAAAATGATTGAAAAAAACGGCATTATATTGTAATATAAGCATATGATTGATATAAAAAATTTGTATTTGAAATACATTCGTGAGTATTATGCTCTTTACGATGTAAACTTGCACATAAAAAAGGGCGAGAGTGTTGCTCTTGTTGGTGATGAGGGGAGTGGAAAGACCACACTTCTTCGTGTTCTTGCCAAACTTGAAAAATATGACAGTGGCGAAATATATGTCCGTGACATCAATTTAAACAAGATTGATTTTAGGACTGATATTTCACTTGGATACATATCAATGTCGCCAGTTTTTTTTGAGAAAAAAACTGTATATGAAAATTTAAAATATGTTTTAAAAACACGCAAAGTAAAGCCAAAAGAAATTGAAGAAAAAGTCAACACAGCAATAATAGATTTTTCTCTTGAAATGTTAAGAGATAAAAAAGTGAGCGAGCTTTCACTTTACGAAAAGTATGTCGTGAGCTTTGCAAGGCTTTCTTTAAGGGCTCTTGATATTGTGCTTATTGATGACATTTTTGAAAAACTTGACAACGAACAAAAAACTTCAATAACTGCACTAATCAAAAAAATGTTTGTTGACACAAAAGTCACAACACTGATTGCCACAAGTGATGAAAGTTTGCTTAAAGGTGTGTGCAAACGCTTTGTACATTTTGAAAATGGTTCAGTGGTTAACAAATAAAAAATGCCTAACTAGGCATTTTTTTACATACTAAATTCATTCGCAAGTTTTTTAGGTTTGCATTTTGAAAAGAAAAGTTTAATAAATTGTTTAACATTTTCAATAGTCTTTATTCCTCGCTGTTTTTTTATTGCGTCAGGAATTAAAAACATCAAACTCTTTTTTATTTTTGCGTGCTGTTTTTTAATATAATTGGTAACATCATCGCTCAATTTATATCTATCACTACAAATA
>CALWTG010000021.1 GCA_944384385.1 uncultured Clostridia bacterium
CTCTGTCACAGAAAACGGCGAAGAAGTCAAACTCAACATAACAATACCTATTGATGTTTATGTCGCAGTTTATGACACAAACACAGTAACATTAACATCAGACCTTTTCAGTACAAAAAATTTGCTCACAAGCACAACACAAAGTTATGAAAACACAGTTTCGTGTGAACCAATAGTCTTTGATAAAAAGATAGAAGGAAGTTTAACACTTTCAGAAGATGAGCCAAGAATAGATAAATTGCTTGCCGTCAACTATTCAAAAGTTGTTGTGACAAATGAGTACATAGATATGGGCACTTATAATGTCAGTGGCGTGCTAACAAGCAACTTAATATATTTTAATGACGAAGAGTCAAGACCAAACTCTGTTGATGTTGAAATACCTTTCGTTGTGAGCTATCAAACAGATATTGAAGGCGATGTGATGTTTGACACATCGGTTAGCGTTTGCGATGTCGATGTGATGGTCAAAAAAGGCAGAGATGTATATGTCGATGCAGTGATTTTGGTACATTCAAATGTTTGCAAAACCACTCAGGGAGCAGTCATCTCAGACATTGAAACAGTAGAGCCACTTCCAGAAAAAGACTGCGCAATTGAAATATATTTTGGTAAAGTTGGTGAAAAAATTTGGGATATTGCGAAAAAATTGTTCATAAAGCCAGAGCTCATATACAAACAAAACCCAAGCTTGACAGATGACACACTTGCCGAAGACACAAAAATAGCACTATACTATCAAAAAACAGGCAGTCAGGACTAATTAAAAACAATATTTGCCACTTTTTTGTGGCAAATATTTTTTTTTGAAAACACCTTGAAATTTAATACGAACTATCATATAATATAAAGTATGAATAAATTATCACCACAGGCAATAAAAAAATTGAATAGTATGAGCGAAGATGAGAAAATTCATCTTCTTGCGCGCATTGTTATTATGCGTCAAAATTCGGAAATTTCTGGGCTTTTGTCAAGAGAGATTTCGTATGGAACACTTGGCTATGCCAAAGCTGAGATTGTTCACCAGCTTTATGACGGCAACGGCAGAAACAAACAAAGGTTCAATAATTTGATGGAGCTTTTGTCAGACAAAAACCCTTATGACTATTTTGACACCTATACACTTTGTGCATATGTGTATTATTTTGGTTATTTTTTACATAATATGAACATGGTTAGGACAATAAAAGAAGGTTATCAAATTGCTGGCGGAAAAGCTTGCGAGCTTGTCGATGATAGAAGGCTTTGCATTGGTCAAAAAACAAGCTTTGGCTCGCTACTTGCAAAAAACAATAGAGATGCAGTCAAAAGTTATCTTATGAAAGACCTAAAAATCTTTAATGAGTTTAAGGCTATTGAAAGCTACTTAAAAGGTGAAAAAATTGAGCAAAAAGCACCAAAATACTCCACACTTTCACATTTTTATGGTCAAAACAACGAAGTGTATGCAAATCAAGTTGAAAGGTATGTTGACGAAAATGGTAAGCCATATTATCTTGATATGGAAGGCAATTTGGTAGACTGTGATGAAATAAAAGATTACCATATGGGCAAGCTAACAGTGCACGCAACAAAGCATGGGGTTGTGACTTATGAAGATGATGAACAAAAATCACTTTAATTAACCAAAAATTGACGGCCACATTTTTATATTTTTTTGAATAAAATACTAGACAAAGCATAATATTTAGTGCATAATAAGGTGATTTTTTAAGGAGTTTGTATATGCCAAAACAAGAATATATAAGATGTCCACGATGTGAACTTAACTATTGTTTGAAGAAAGATAAATATTGCAGTGTTTGCAAAAAGGAGATGCAAGTTGGTGGCGGTGATGACGAACTTGACCTTGAACTTTGCCCTATTTGCAAAACTAATTACATTGGGCCAGACGAAATAATGTGTCCTCAGTGTATGCAGGAGAGAAACATTGACCCTGAAAGCGTTGACAAGGACAAAGACGATTGGTCACAATATGTCAATCGTGACGAAAATGACGATTTTGAAAGCGAAGACGAAGAACTTGGCGACGGCGTCACTGTAAAAGACGATGACGATGACGATTTGCTCGGCTCTGGGCTTGATGATGACGATATCATGTTCCCTGACGACGACGAAGACATTGATGATGATGAAGACGACGACGATGACGATGACGACGACGAAGACGAAGATGATGACGACGATTTCGACGACGATGATCTAGATGATGATGACGAAGAAGACGACGATGACGACGATGATGACGACGAGGATGATGACTAAAAATTAAAATTTGTGTCAATAAATAGGGCGGAGGAGTGTATGATTAAAAAGAACACCGAAGCTCTAGGAGAAATAAAGGCACAAATTTTTTCACTTAAAGGTCAAACTTGCGAATTTTGCATAAACAGGGGTAGAAAGCGTTTCGATACGTTTAAAGCTGTGATAGATAACACTTATCCAAGTGTGTTCACGATTTTATATAACGAGAAAATTCAAACTTTTTCATATTTTGATGTTTTGTGTGGAACTGTTAGGATAAATGCGGACAGCGTGTAAAAAAATGATTGTGATTGCTTGACATATTTTTTACAAATGAATAAACTTATGTTAGAAAAGTTAAAAAGGTGGGTTATATGCGAAGATCAGCGATTATATTTACCACGATTGTAAGTATGGTGCTATGTGTAAGTTTGCTCGCTTTCAGCGTGTACGCTCATCTTACGCAAACATTTTCTGTTTCAAACACAATAGGATTTAACCCTAACGACAATGTGTATGTCGCACTTGAATGTCGCATTTCTGGGGCAGTTCAAACATCTATGACCAATCCACCAAGTGGCTATGACAGCGTTGATGATTATCTTTATGCAATGGGGATATACCAAGATGTTGGACTTGATGGTTCTCCACTACTTGGGGAAGAAGGTTGCACGGTTACAGAATGGAACATTTTGGAAAGTCTTGACTTTGCATCAGTAACACAGCCAATTGTATACACAATAACTGTTTACAATTATTCTGATATGCCAATTCGTGTCAGCATAATAAGTGATTATGTGACAGATTCAGATCATATCACCAATCAAGTTTCTGACCCTGTTGAAATTGAAGGTTATCAACATGATAGCAAACCTTCTTTTGCTGAAATAAGACTTTCAACCCGAGTTTCAGATACAACAAGTGGATTTAGCGATGTTGAAAACAACTTTACAGTTTTGTTTGAAACAGTGTAGTAGCATAACATTAAGGAAATATTTATTATATGAAAAAGATTTTTACGTATTTAGCGTGTTTGGTTTTGTGTGTTAGTTTTCTTCTCACCGGATGTGGTACAAAGTTGAATGTGCCAACCGGTGATGTTTTGAGTAATGGTGGGAGCGTTGTCACAATTGGTGACTATGTTTATTTTGCAAACACATATGTTGACTACTCAACGCTATCTGGCAATGATAACACAGAAAAAACGACAGAACACAATGCACTTTATAGACTCCAAACAAATGAATTTGGTTTCACCACAAAAAACGACGACGGACAAATTGAAAATGTGAATAAAGTTTATTCCAAGATTGCAGGTTTTGACAATTCAAACATGTACATTTTGGGTGAATACCTTTACTTCACTTCACCAAACACACATAAAGAAGATAATGGTGATGATAGATTCGATTTGACAACACTTTATCGTGTGCGCCTTGACGGAACAGGTCTAAAAGAAATTTTCACGACAAAAGAGTCACATGGCAAATTCTTCTTTGCAAGTGGTGATGAAGATTATGTACTTATTTACGACAATTCAGAAGTTACAAAAATCAAAATAGGTAAATCAATTTCAAGTGCTGAGGTGCTTGTAAGTGACGCTTCAGACGCCGTTTTCCCAAGTGAGTTTGGTGACATTGACGCCTTCTATTACACAAAAGATGTTGAAGATGACAATCTAACGGGCAATGAACTTTATAGATATGACATAGAAAAGCGCGAATCAAAAAGCCTTGGTTATCAAGAAAATCCAATAACGCTTGTTTGCTACACAAATGGTATGCTTTACTTTAAACAAGATGATGGCACATCAAACGCTCCATACTATTCAATAAAAGACTATAATTCTTTTGGTAGTGATAAAATTCAATGGACAATTCTTGGCGAAGTTGACGAAACAGATGCCATAACAAACTTTACACCAATCAATGAAAATAACGCAGTTTATGAAGCAGAATCAAAAATCTATCTTGCAACAAAAACCGCTAATGGAGCTTTGGCAGAATATGTAATACTTGTTGACGAAGATGCAACAATTGAGCTTGTAAGTGGAGACTATGTTTATTACACAACTTCAAGTGGTGTTTACAGAATAAGTTATCGTGACAAAGTAACGCAAACTCTTGCCGAAATGGAGAATATTCAACAAGGGGCTTGTGATTTGGTGGTAGATAACGACGGCAATGCAGAATACATCTACTTCTATGCACAACTTTCCACCAACACAACAGACACATACTATTGCCATAGAGCAAATATCCACACTGCAACACTTACTAACCCACAGCTTAGAGTTGAGTGTATTTCTTCAGTTTTGAAAGAAGATTTGACTGGTGATAGCGAAGAATAAATATTAAATTATACAAAAAACCTATGATAGTTCATAGGTTTTTTTATTTAATCTTCAAGTCCAAGTAAGTAATCTGTTGAAACACCAAAATATTTGGCAAGCGTTATTAGTTGCGTGCTTTTAATATCTGCTTGACAATTTTCCCACCTACATATAGAAGAAGAACCAATACCAGTTTGTTTTGCAAGTTGTTGTATTGATAACTTTTTTTCTTCTCTTAGTTCTTTCAATCTTTCTGAAAATTCCATAATTATTCACATTATATTCCAAAAGTGGGACAAATGTCTTGACTATCCCACAAACGGGATGATATAGTTATTGTAAGGAGATTATATGAAAAATGAGATAAAGATTAGAATTATTCAAGATTACATATTAAAAAACAAATTAACAAAAACAAAGTTTTGCAAGTTGTGTGGTATCAGTGTTGCTATTTTTAATAAAATTATCAGAAATGATTTGAATTTTGGAATTAAGTCTCTTTTTAAGATAGCAAAGGTTTTAAATATTGAAATTTATGAGTTGTTTGATTGTTGAAATGTTTCGTCTTAAATAAGTTTTTCTATGTCACAAAAATTTGATTTTTTTCATCTAATAATTGTGGAGATATTATGGCGAGAGTTGCTATTGTTGGTGCTAGCGGAGTTGTTGGCAGGACTGTGCTGGATATTTTGGGTGAAAAAAATATCAAAGCTGATTTTTTTCTTTTTGCATCAAAAAACTCCGATGGCAAGGTTTTGAATATTGGTGACAAAAAGTATGTCGTGAAAGTTTTAGATGACAGAATTTTTTCATTGGGACTTGACTATGCGCTTATGTGTACACGGGAAGATGTGTCTAAAAAATATGTGAAAAGGCTTGCAGAACAAGGGACAGTTGTAATTGACTTCTCTTCATATTTTAGAAAAAAATATCCACTTGTTGTGCCACAAATAAACAGTGAAGACATTTTGGGCAACATTATTTGCAACCCAAATTGTGCGACCATTGGCGAAGTGATGTCGCTTTTTGCAATTCACAAAAAGTACGGACTTAAGAGCATATACATCTCAACATATCAATCACTTAGTGGGGCGGGGAAACTTGCTCTTGATGACAAGTTTGTGGTCGACGAGCGTCAGTTAAAAAAACTAGACTATGTTATTAACAATAACATCATTCCATACATAGGCACAATTTATGAAGACAATTTTTGTGAAGAAGAAAAAAAGATAAATTTTGAAACGAAAAAAATCTTGCATGATGAAGACATCTTTATTATGTCACAAACTGTGCGAATACCTATTGATGTATGCCATGGAGAGAGCATATTTTTTGAAACAAAAGTTGATTGTGATGTTGAATCGCTTAAACATGAGATTGAAAGTTCAAAAAATGTGAGATATGTGCCTTGTGCTATGCCTATTTTGACAAAAGGCAAAGAAGATGTTCTTGTTAGCAGGCTAAGACAATATGACAAAAGGCATTTTGCTATGTTTGTTGTGGTGGACAATTTAAGAAAAGGAGCCGCACAAAACGGCGTTGAAATTTTGATTGAACTTTTGGGAGGTAGGTATGGAAGGTGTGATAACGGCGCTAGTCACTCCATTTGATGACCAAAGTAAAGTTGACTATGATGCTTTTTGTATGCTTATTGAAAGGCAAATTTTGCTCGGAATTAAAAACATCTTGATTTTAGGTTCAACGGGTGAGTGTGAGAGCATAACACGAGAGGAGCGTACAAAACTTATTAAACTTGCAAAAAGGCATATGCCAAGTTATGCAAAACTTATTGTCGGAACGGGTGCACCTGACACAAAAAGGGCAGTGGCTGAGACTAAACACGCAAAAGATAGTGGTGCCGATGCCTGTCTTGTCGTGACGCCATATTACTCAAAATGCACACAAGAAGGAATTTTTAAACATTATCAGGAGATATCAAAAGTTGATGTACCAATTATTGTTTACAATGTTCCATCAAGAACAAATGTAAATATTGAAGTTCAAACTCTAAGAAAAATCTCCACTTTAAAAAACATTGTGGCACTAAAAGAGGCAAGCACTGACATATCTCACATTTTAGATGTGTTTCATGAAAATGTATTGCCTGTTTTTTGTGGTAACGACAATTTGTCGGGCGTGTTTTATGGACTTGGCGCAGTTGGAACAATAAGCGTGACATCAAATGTGTATTCGAAGGCAATTATGGAAATGCATTCAAGCGAGAAAAAAAGAAAGTACATACTTAATAAGTTTTATGATTTTAACAACTTGATGTTTTGCGAACCAAACCCAATACCAGTTAAATATGCGCTTAGTCATCTTGGAATAATAAAAAACAATTTGCGTTTGCCACTCACTCCGCTAAGCGAGAAGTTTACAAAAAAAATATCTGATTGCATGGAAAGTTTAAAGGAGTTTTTATGAAAATTTTGCTTGTTGGTGCAAATGGGAAAATGGGGCGGGTGACTTCAAG
Organism: uncultured Clostridia bacterium; assembly: GCA_944384385.1. Lineage (GTDB taxonomy): Bacteria > Bacillota > Clostridia > Christensenellales > UBA1242 > UBA5893. The sequence goes on from CALWTG010000021.1 coordinate 7,053, forward strand.
ATACTTTGACCAAAACAACGTTGACTATGAAAAAGTCGATGTTGACAACAGACAAATAATTGCACAAATGCACTTTGATGTCATACTTGACTTTTCATCAAAAGACGCACTTATGGAAAATTTGAAGCTTGCATATATGAGAAAATGTCCAATCGTAATTGCAACGACAGGGCATGACGAAAAAAATTATGAACTAATAAAAAAATATAGTGCCAGTATTCCAATCTTTGTTTCTTCAAATTTCAGTGTGCTAATGGCGATATTAAACAGATGTTTAAAAAGCGTGAAGAAAATTGACGGAATGGAAGCTTCGGTATACGAAGTGCATCACAAACACAAAAAAGACAAACCAAGTGGTTCGGCAAAAATGCTAATAAAAACTTTGAACAAAAACAAAATTGTGCCAAAAGTTATTGCTCTTAGAATTGGTGAGGTGGTGGGAGAGCACAGCGTCACTTTTTATTTGGAAGATGAAAAACTCACTTTTAGTCACAGTGCATATTCAAGAAAGGTGTTTAGTGCAGGTGCATATCTTGCGTGCAAATTTATTGAAAATAAACAAAATGGACTTTATACAATGGAGGACATAATTTGATTGTTTGTAAATTCGGCGGAAGTGCCACAGCGTCAGAGCTGGCATTAAAAAATGTTAAAAAAATATGCAAAAATAAAAATAGAAATATTTTTGTTTTTTCTGCTGTTGGAAAAACTAATAAAAATGATATTAAATTAACAGATTTATTGATTGAATACACAAAAAAACATCAAAAAAAAATATTAAATAAAATATGTGAAAAATTAAATGCGCTTTGTAAATTAACAAATAATAAACAAAAAATAGATGCACAAATTTACAAGTTTGCACAAAAGTTTGAATGTTCTGGGGACAGTCAATATTTTATTTCGCGTGGTGAATATTTAACTGCGAAAATAATGGCAAAATATCTAAATATTAAGTTTATTCCAGCAGAGAAATTGATATATTTTAAAGACGGAAATATTGACTATAAAAAAATAAATAAAAAATTAAATTATTATTTAAAAAAATATAATAAAATTGTCACATCTGGCTTTTACGGCGTTGAAAATAAAAAAATTAAATTATTCTCACGAGGTGGTGGAGATGTTTCTGGGGCAGTGATATCAAAAGCAATATGTGCTGATATTTATGAAAATTACACAGACCAGTTTGGTATTAAACAGGTTAATCCCAGCATTGTAAAAAATTCAAAAACAATTAAGATAATGTCAATGACTGATTGCAAAATATTTTGCGAGTGTGATGCAAGCGTATTGCATAAAGATGTTTGCAAAATTTTACTTGACACAAAGGTAAAAATAAAAGTTAAAAATATTCTTTCACCACTAAAAAATTACACCACCATTGACCACAAAAATCACTCTTGTAAGTTTGTGTGCTATAAGGCACTTGATGACTATTGTCAAATAGTTGTTAGAACTGACAGTGTGGACTGCTTGAAAAAGTTTTATGACAGTATAAACTACATATCAAGAAGTTTTGTTTACATATGCACAGATGTTAAACACCTTCGCTCAATGATTAGACGCATATATTTTTGTATTGCAAAATAGGGCAAATTGTGGTACGCTTATTTCGGAGGTAGATATGAGAGGCAAGGTTTTGGTTGTCCACGATGATCTATTGAGCGAAGAGGCGTTTAAAGATGAGAATAAACTTTTTATTGACGCCGCAAAAAGGAGTAACATCACATTAGATTTTGTTTCAAATGTTCAACTTTACACATATATAGACAATAGCACTGTCAAATGTCATGAAACTTTTGGGACATATGACTATGCAATATTTTTTGATAAAGACTTTCATCTTGCAAGAAATTTGGAGATGCTAGGAGTGAAAGTAGTCAACAGTGCCTTTGCTATTGACATATGTCAAAACAAGGCAAATATGTATCAAATTTTAGCAAAGAACCATATAAATATTCCAAAAACTGTGATTTTTCCAATGATGACGCAGTTTAACAGAAACAAGGCAATTTTGTTTTTAAACAATGCTATTGAAGATTTGGGAATGCCAATCATTGTCAAAGAGTGGTACGGCGACTATGGTAAAAATGTTTACCTTTGTAAGAGCAAAGAAGAGCTTTATGACTTGGTTGAAAAATTAAATGGTAATATGCTTCTGCTACAAGACTTTATTGTTGAGGCAAGCGGAAGCGACATTCGTTTGTTTGTCATTAAAAATAAAGTCGTTGCAGCGATGAGGCGTAGAAACAGCGGGGGAGAGTTTAGGTCAAATATCGCACTTGGTGCGACAATGGATAAATATATTCCAACATATATGGACGAGCAGTTAGCCTTAGGAGCAATAAAGGCAGTTGGCTGTGAGTTTGGTATTGTGGATATTTTAAAGAGCATAAACGGGCCGGTGGTTTGCGAAGTCAACACAAGTGCAAGCGTCAACCACTTTTATGATGCGTGTGGTGTGGACATACCTGAACTTTTGTTCAAATCAATCAAATAAAAAAATAATGTATAAATTTCTTCACAGTGTCAATAAATGCTGTGGAGATTTTTTATGAAAAAGGTTATTTCAATTGTTGTCATTTTGTTCACAGTGGGATTGGTTTTGTTCGGAATTTTTGGCACAAGTCCAAAGCAAGATTACATAAGAATACATGTTCGTGCCAATAGCAATTTGACTATTGACCAAAATGTCAAGTATGAGATAAAAGACGATATTGTGTCGTATTTAATACCATATATTTCACAGTGTGAAACAAGACAAGATTTTGTTGACACAATAAATGATAATTTGTCTGCACTTGAACAAATTGCTGAAAATGTGCTCAGTGAGCGTGGCTTTGACTATGGTGCGAATGTCAAGTTTTGTCAGGAGGAGTTCCCAACACGCAGTTATGACGGTGTGGTGCTTGAAAGTGGCATTTATGACAGTCTAATTGTTGAACTTGGCGAGGCAAAAGGTGACAACTGGTGGTGTGTTGTGTATCCACCACTTTGTTTTGTTTCAAACAATAGTCAAGATATTTTGTATAAATCTAGAATTTTGGAGATACTAAAATCGATTTTAGGATAAGGAGATTTTAGTTATGAAAAAACGAAAGATATTTCTATTTATGCTTGCACTGTTCGCTATTTTGTATAGTGGCACATTTGTTTTAATTGATGCTTTTTCAAGTAATGAAGAGATTGTCATCACTGCATCGCAAAGTGAAAACAAGCAAATTCAACAAAGGTTAAAAGAACTTGGATATTACACCGGAAACATTGACGGAATTATTGGAAGTCAAAGTCTTAGAGCTATCAAGAATTTTCAGCGTGATTACGGGCTTACTGTTGACGGCATTGTTGGACCAAAAACACTCAGTGCACTTGGACTTTCATCAAGTTCGTCATACACTTCACAAGATTTGTATCTTTTGGCAAAATGCGTGCATGCAGAAGCTCGTGGTGAGCCATATGTTGGTCAAGTTGCTGTTGCTGCCGTCATTTTGAATAGAGTTGACAGTCCAGAGTTTCCAAACACAATTAGTGGTGTTATTTATCAACCTTGGGCATTCACAGCGGTCAATGATGGTCAAATAAATCTTGAACCAAACGACAGTGCATACAGTGCTGCAAAAGACGCACTAAACGGCTGGGACCCTACATATGGTTGTTTGTATTATTACAATCCAAAAACTGCAACAAGTGAATGGATTTGGTCGAGGACACCTGTTGTCACAATTGGCGAACATGTGTTTGCGATATAGGAGGAAGATATGGAAAAATCACTTAAAAGAAGCAATATTGTTTTAATTGTACTTTCTATTATTCTTGCTGTTGCACTTGTCACATTTGTTGTACTTTATGGCATTTCAATGTCTAACCAAAACAAACTCAAAGTTGACCTTGAAAATATTTATCAAAGAAATTACTCCGAGCTTGTGGACAATATAAACAACAGCGAAATAAAACTTAGCAAAGTGGCAGTTAGTGGAGAAAATGCATATTCAAGAAATTTACTTAGCGAGATAAGTAAAAATACTGCTCAGGCAACAACCAATCTCGGTGCTCTTCCAATTTCAATAAATGGAATAAGCGAAACAATAAAGTTTATAAACCAAGTCAGTGGTTATACGCAAACACTTTCAAATAAACTCGATAGGGGCGAGAGTTTATCGCAACAAGAACTTGACACACTAGTTGAGTTAAAAGATGCTTTCACAACACTCAAAGACAGAATAAACGAAATGTCAAAAAATATATATAATGGCAAGATTTATGACGCCAGCGTTGCCTTTGACGGAGATCTTAACAAATTTACTCAATTACTTCAAAATTTGAAATCAAAAGATGTTGAATATCCCGCAATGATATATGATGGACCTTTTTCTGATTCAATGGTCAACAAAGAAATTAAAAATTTAGATTTTAGCAAAGTCACAAGTGATGTGGCAAAAGATGAAGTTTTGAATGTATTTAAAAATGTTGACGAAAATAGCATCACATATCTTGGCGAGACAAATGGTCATTTCAAAACTTATGACTATAAACTTGTGACAACATCTGACCACTCAATGTATGTTCAAGTCACTCAAAACGGAGCAAAAATTTTGACGCTCAGTGTTGGAGATTTTGACGACACGCAAAACTATTCGCTTGAAAGTGCCATAGATTCCGCCATAAAGTTCACAAATCTAACTGGCATTAAAGATGCTATATGCGTGTGGAGTGATGTTGTCGGCGGTGACGCTTATATAAACCTGGCGCCAGTGGAAAGTGGGGTTATTCTTTATCCTGACCTTGTTAAAGTCAAAGTTGATTTAAATAGTGGCAATGTTGTTGGTTTTGAGGCTTCATCTTATTACACAAACCACACAAAAAGAAGCTTAAAGACGCCAACGCTTAGTATTCAAAACTCAAAAGACGAAGTGCCATCATCACTTTATGTGAAGGAAACAAGGCTATGTCTCGCTCCACTTGAATATAATCGTGAAATACTTTGCTATGAGAACATATGCACACATGAAGGTGCGACATATTATGTTTATGTCAACGCAACTGACGGCGAAATAGAAAACATTTTGAAAGTTGTTGATACTGATAACGGAAATTTGTTGATGTAAAAAAATGAACAAAAGCATTTACTTTTGTACAAAAATATGCTATTATAAAAATACTCGGAGGGGTTATGTTTAACGGCATTACAGAAGAAAAATTGGGGAAACTTGGTATATATGATTTGCGTCGCATTGCAAGGCTTTGTGGTGTTAATTCACCTACTTCCAAAAAAAGAGATGTTTTGATATCTGAGATATTGAGAATAAAAGCAGGCGACCTTAAACCTGTTTTTAACAAAAAAATTGGACGTCCTGTCAAGTCAATGGGCGAAGAAGACAATTTTGGAATAAACTTTGCAGTCAATGGCGACAAAGAATTGAAGATGTATTTAGAGCCTGAAAAGGCTGATGATAATTTCTTTGTTCTTGATCAAGACCTAGATGAAGAAAATATGCCACTAAGCACTAACACAATGGAGTTTAAGGGCATTTTGAGAAAAACTTCACAAGATAATTTCTTTGTCATAAACACACTAAGCGTAAGACAAAAAAACTTTGTGCTTATTGACGCCGCCGATGTTAAAGAATATAAACTTATTGAAGGGGACATCTTGCACGGAACAGCACTTTTGTTTGTATCAAAAGGCTATGCAAAACTGAAAGAGTTAAGCGAAATAAATGGGGTTGCACCATCAAAAAATCATTATAGTTTTGATTATGAGCCAGTGATACCAAGTGTTGTGCTTGATAAGCCGGCTTTTAAGGCGGGGCAATCAAGAGTTGTCATTTGTCACGATTTGAATGACCAAATAAGTTACATTTCTGAGCATACAAAAGAGTACACAAAAAGGGGTTTTAAGTGCGTTGTTGTGGCTGTGGAAATAACTATTGAAACAAAGCTTAAACTCGATATGATTGAAAATTTAACTCAAATAACCTCGCTACTTGATGAACAAACGCAATTTAGTTTTGAAAAAATTAACGATGTTTTGTATCATTCAAACAGTTTGTTTTATCACAAAAACGATGTTGTGGTATTTGTGCTTGACACACTTAATTTGTTTTCTGTCCTTGACACATACTATCAGAGTAAACCAGGTATGCACAGTGAAAAGACAACGCTTTGCATAAGAAAGTTGTTCGCAAACAGTAAGGCGTCAAAAGACAGTTCAATAAGTAATGTATGTCTTTTGAGTGACGATGATGAGGTATTAAGACCAGCAGAAGTTAAAATGCTTCAAAAATATAGTATAAGCTAATTGATTTGACCGCCATAAAAAGCGGTCTTTTTAATTTTTGAATATCTTTGCTTTTTTTGTTTGTTTATCAT
>CALWTG010000022.1 GCA_944384385.1 uncultured Clostridia bacterium
AGCTTGGTATGACAATGAGTGGGGCTACTCAAACAAAGTTGTTGACCTCATTGCACATATGCACAAAGTAGATAAAAAATAAGCGTATTTACTTTAATTTTTTCTATTGGAAATCATATACAAATTGTAAAGTCAAGTAAATTTAAGCAAAAAGTTTAAAAAATTTTTGAAAAGAGTAAAATTATACTCGAACTACACAAAATACCACTCTTACAAGAGTGGTATTTTGCTAAAAAAACCAAAAATTGTACAATCAATACAGCAAGAAAAGGCGTGCAAATGCAAGCCTATTTTACCAATATAAATTATGCTATCGCTTTAAGATAAGTATCAAATAATTGCCCTGATGTTGCATAACCTAGAACTTGACGTGGGTAATTATTTACCCAATCTTCAACTTTCTGAATATCATCAGCGGAGTATTTAGACAAATCACGCCCTTTTGGAATAAGTCGGCGAATTTCACGATTAAGCCGTTCATTTGTGCCACGCTCACAAGAGCAATAAGGATGACAATAGTATACACTTGTGCGTTTACTTTTTCCATAAATAGATTTCTCTAAGCCAACAAAATCAGCAAACTCACTACCATTGTCAACCGTTATAGACTTAAACACTTGTTTGAATTTTTTGCCAAAGCGTCTTTCAAGTTTGTTCAAACACTGTACAACACTTCCAGCCTTTTGATTTTCCATTTTAAAAATTATTTCTTTTCGAGTAAGACGTTCACTCAAAACCAACAAAGCAGATTTCGTAGAACCGCAAACACAGTCCATTTCCCAATGCCCAAATGTTTTACGTTCTTTTATATCAATAGGGCGTTTCTCAATAGAAGTGCCTTTTGGTGCACGTTTAATTACTTTACGATAAGTTTTTTGTTTTCGTTTACCAAGTTTTAAGTTTGAAAAAATACCAATTTGAATATATCTATAAAGCGTTGTTTTGCTAATTGAAGTTTTAAAGTTAAGTTTATCGTGTTTAATTTGCCCAAGAACAGCACAAGCAGAAATCTTATCTTTTTTGACACGATTTTCAACATAACGAACAAACTCAAAGTCATTACCGACTTTGAGCGGTCTACCTTTTCCAGTACATAAGTTATTATATCGTTGTTGTGCAACATCTGCACCATAAGAAATATAATAGTCCCAAGTACTACCATTCAATTTCTTATATGCACCACGTTTTAATTCATAGTAGAGTGTACGAAGTCCAATTCCTACAGTTGAAGCAATCTCTTTTTTATCAACTTTGGCATTCATTAGTGTTTCAATTTTAACACGCTGAGTATATGTCAAATTTTTATGACCTTTTCTATTGTTCATTGTTATGTTCTCCTAAAAATAAAATAACATACAATGAAATGCAATTCAATATAAAAATTTCATACAAAGAGTATTAGGCGACCCCTTGTCATATAACGAGTGCCACGCAGAGCGTGGCAGACAAGGGGTCGCCTTGCACAAGTAGAATTGAGCCAAAAAACAAAAAAGAAAGGGGTGTTCACACTAAACCGTTTGTGAAACACCCCTTTTTTAATCTTTATTTTAAATTTTTTCACACTCAAAAGAAATGGCAAAAACACCTATTAAAAATAGGCGTCATACCTTTAAACAACATAAAAGTTTATACAAAAAAAAATTAAACCGCTATTCCATAATCATATAAAGTTTGTTGTCTATACTTATACCGAATATGCAAAATATCACGCTCATAATCTATCACATCATCAAATAACACAAATTTCAAAACAAAGTCCTGCATTACAGTTGCAACATCACTATGATGTAATTTCAAAATAACACAATCTGGTATTCCACGACTGTACAATATTTTTTCATTCGTTTTAGAAATGTATTTAGTAATATAGTCAATAGCGTTACCATTTTTTACTTCAAATGCACTCAATTGAGCAAAATCATTACGCCCAAAAGCATCAGCAAAAAAGGTGTTTTGATGTGTAATTTGCATTTTGTGTTGTGCAGTAGAATAGTCTTTACATTCTTCAATTTGTCCAACCATTTCATCCTTTGGAATATACATTAAAGCGTGAAAATGTAAACGCTTTGTTTCAGGAGCATACTCAAAAACACCCATATACTTCCAACCACGACGAGTATGGAAGTTTGAGAGTGTTCGTTTTAGTTTCTGACGAAAAGAAATGGCGTCGTGCTTTTTATTATCATAAGTAATTGTTACAAAATGTGTCCATTTATTCAAGCGTGCTTTTCTTCGAAAAAGTTTAAGGCGTTTATGCAAATTAGAAATCTTTTTGTCAATACCAGTTTGAACATAACTGTCAATATCATCAATCTGCCCAAATTCATCAATAATAGCGTCTTTCACGAACTCAAACATATTTTTACGTAAAACGCCACTTTTGATTGCAGTAAAATAAACATAATCAAAAAAGTAGTCCAATTTGCTCTTCATTTTCTTTCTAGGTAACACTGACTGATATTTCTTAAGCACACTTGCAACATAATGTCCACCGTCATTGTATACTTTGAAATATTGCTCTTCGTTGACTTTACGGCTATTATCATAAAAGACACCACTATCAGTGAAATAAGAATACAAATCATCAAAAGGTGCCAATTCAAAACTTCTTACACAATTTTGCATATAAACTCCTATTTAAAAATAAATTGGGATAAATGGTGTCTAAGAAAGACACCATTACCCAAACTAATTTTCAACAACTTCGAACGCCACTATATTTAATTGGTAATTATCACCATAATCTTTTTCTCTGCAGTTTACTCACTCGAAATACTAACATATTCCCAAGTATCAGAAACTTCATCAGAGTAAATACCTTTATTCACTTTCTTTATATACAAAGTTTCCACTGTATGATGAAAAGAACAAAGTATCATTAACTCCCCAAATATAATCTATCAGGACACCAGAAGAAATAGAAATAGTATATGGTAATTCAATAAGTTCATTGTTTTCAACATCAACGAAACAGAATTCACCACCACGCAAATAATACAATTTATTATTTATATTCTTAAAAGATATGCCAATTAAATCAGTTCTTCCATAAACAGAGTCTACTTCTTCCCAAGTTAAAGTTGATTTATCAAATTTATACATATAAGTATAAAATGCAGAATAAATACAATAAGTATTAACACCATCATTGAAAATATACTCACCATCAAGATTTGTTGTATCACCATTAAAAGATATCTTGCTCCACTTCTTGAGTTCTGTATCAAAAACATATTGTCTAGAACCGCTAGAATAGTAAGTACTAATTCCATCAGTCCAAACATTACTTGCACTAAAACCAGTTGGCAAAGAAACCAAAGAAGAACCATCAACAGTATAATTATCAAAATCTAGTTTATAACCATTTACATAATAATCAACACCATCAGTCCATACATCACTAGCACCAAAGTTATAAACATCACCATAATTTAACATTGTCCAGGTTATTTCTTCCCAAGTCATAGTTTCATAAACAAATTTGTAATGTTCTGCATTTGACGAATAATATGCATCACCATTTGCAATCCAAATGTCAGAACCAGTCAAAGTTGTCATATCACCATTAAAAGAAACAGAATAAAAATCAGGACGGAAAGTAAATATTGCAGTAAAGGTATTATTGCTATTTATTTGAAAATAAGAAATCTCTACAACATCAACACCATTTAAAGACCAACCGACAAAATCATATTCGTCTTTTTCTGGAACCGCAGGAAGTGTTGCATAACCATTTTCAACCACTATTTGATGGTCATATTCTGCATCGTCAATCATAAAAGTAACATCATAGTATCTTGTTATATCAGCAACAAATGTTGTATCAGAATAAATTGGCTGTGTTGTAACATCAACAATAACACCATTTAAAGTCCAACCATTGAATACAACATATGTAGTACTAGCAATATCAACATTTGTTGACGAATTACCATTTCTCACATTTTGAGTTGATTTTACTTCACCATCAAACATAAATGTTACTGTATGCAATTTTGTAAAAACAGCAGTATATGTTACATTTTGTGTTACAGCAGTTGAAGAAATATTTTCTATAACATCAACACCATTTAAACTCCAACCATCAAACTCATAACCATCCTTTGTTGGAACACTTGGCAATGTTGCATAGCCATTTTCAACAACAAGTTGACAATCATATTCTGAGTTATCAACCATAAATTTAACATCATATTTCTTTGTTACATTTGCAATGAATTTCGTGTTTGTATTTACTGGATATGTAGACAATTCAACTTGCTCGCCATTAACTGTCCAATAATTAAATATAACATAATCAGTGGATGTTGGAGTAGTTACAGAAGCATATGCACCTTTGGACAATATCTGAATAGAATAAACACTACCATTAAATTCAAAAGTAGCAACAACTTGCTCACCACTTTCTAAACTTGCAATATATTGTTCGTAATAAGCTATAGATTGTTCTAATTCAGCAATCTTATTATTAAGTGTCGTCACATCACTAGAATAATTTTGTCCCTGAAAAATTAAATCACTCATTTGAGAATTTAAAGACTTAATTTGATTGTTCAGATTTGTTATAGTTGTTAAATTCAAATCATTAGTGATTTGTAATTGATTAACCAAATTTTGTAAAGTCGTAACTTGAGTATTTAACCTTGTTATTTCTTCAGTGTTAGTTTCATTAAGATTTTCAAGTTTTTTAACTTCAGAATTTAAACTATCAATTTGAATATTTAAACCACTTATTGTTTGTTCATTCGAACTAATAGACTGCATTAAATCAATAATAGTTTGTTCATTTGTTGTTTTTATAGACTCTAACTCCGAAATTGTAGTTTTATTGTCATCTAATTGTTTATTCAATGACTCAATATTTCTATTCAAATCATCTATTTGTGTTCGATAACCACTTATTAAAAGTTCATAAGCATTTTTATCTTCTACACCAGAATTGTAACCTTGGTCGTGAGCATCTTGAACATCCTGTGCAGTAAAAGTATTTTCATTATTTTTAGAAGTAGTCTGAAATGCAAGCGGAATTGAAACACACAACATAAGAACCAAAACGACTATTACAAAAATAAATTTGCCAGTACCTTTTTTAGTTTTATTATTCATTTTTACTCCTTTTTATTTTTCTCATTCAAGTCACTAATAAAATAACTGTTTTGTTTTTTAAGTTCATCAAAACTAGCTTTTTCGGTGATATATTCGGGTAAATCACCAATACCGACACTTGAACGCAAAGACTTTAAATTAAAGTAATCGCTAAAACAGTCAGTAGAAAAGCGTTTACTATATATCTTTTTGTCCATTAGATAATATTTCTTATTGTCCACAGAACTATCTTGAGTGCCTTTTTCAACTTGTAAATTAAGTACAGAATAACCAAAGGTGTTATAAATATTTGTGTAATGTTTAAAAAAGAAATTGGCTATTTGTTTTATTAAATAAATAGGGAGAGAGTTATCACCACGATTATATCTATACTTAACATACAAATTTTGAAATTTATCAATAACATAACCATAAGCAAGTTCAAACAATGAAAATAATGGCATTGCCAAACGCTCATCGCCAGTACTTTCAATATGGACAATATCCAATAAATCACGAGCGTCAGCACCCCAACTTTCAGGTCGTTGTTCATCTGTAATCACTTTTACAAAAGGGAAATAGTCTACTGTTGCCGAGTGCCTAACCATTTTAAGCCAGTCATTAAAACCGTCGTTTTTTTGATTAGTAACATCTTCATTCTTTTTTAGTTCTTTAAGTTCAAGATTATTTTTTCGTTCTTTGCCTATCTCTGTTATATTCACGACACCAAATTCAAAACTATCTTTATTGACATTGTCCGCAATAAGTTTTTTACCAAGTCGCAGACTATCGAAGTCCAAAATATGAGAGTGTCTTGAAAAACTATCTATAAGTCTACTATCTCGATTAAAGAAATCTTCATTCCAAATAGGAAAATTACCAATATCATCAATTAAATTGTCTACACGAATTGAGTAGTTTGACAATATCAAACTACTTTGAACTATGTAAATAAAGTATAATTGAGAATATGTTTCCAGCACATCCCAAATATTAGTCATTTTGAGTTTGTCATCATACCAAACACCGTAGAGTGTGAATTCGTAATCAAAGATAAAATTTTTAAAGTTATACCCAAACAACTTTTTTAAGTGTCTTAAACAAGATTTTTTAACTGCGATATCTTGCGTTTGAATACTCCAAAAATATTCAATATGCTGAATAAACTTTCTGCAAGTCGCCAAATTATATATCAGGTGTCTATCTATTGCTTGTTTTAAAGTATTTTCTAAGTTTACCCACGGAAAATTTGGAAACTTCAAATCATTCAAAAGTAGTTTTTCAAATGCTTTATCTCTAAACATACACTCTTGACTAAGCGACATATCTGTGATAACCGTTGTTTTCTTTTTGCCCATTGTTCCACAAACCATAAGCACAATAGGGCGTTCATTTATAAAACCACAGTTCCTACGCTCAAAATGATGTAGTTTTGCATAACCAATTTTTCTACATATTTTATATACAAGCACACAAATTATTAAAAGCCAAATAGGAAGTGGCACAGTGGCAAACATTACGCTTAAATCACAAAATAATTTATAAATTTGTATATAAATATTTGAAATATCAAATGACAAAACAAAGTACAAATAAAATGCAATAAATTCAATTATTATTGAAAATATATTAAAATTAAAAGCAAAGATAACTAGCCATATTGTAATAAAATGTAGATTTTTCAAATACTGCCAAAAAGTTAAACACCAATTTTTTATAGGTATTACAACACTAGACAAAAATTTTTTATAGCACTTCAAAGGTTTTGTATCTTTGTTGTAATCATTGTTTTGTACAATCATATATCTACGAAAATAAACATACAATAGCAAAACAACAGGCACCCCAACAAGAAGTAGTATTTTTGAAAAAGATAACAAAGCATTGCCTAAAAAATTAAAATATGTTTGTAAATTATTTAACGTAAAAAATGTATTCCAATAATTTGACCAAGCAAGCGTAAATTCTTCCCAAGTTGCAGGCAAATTCAAAAATGGCGTAAATGGTATAGAACTAAGATTTGTTACAGTAATATCTATGTTAGTATCAATACCAAACAATGAACAAAAATAATATTTTATACTATTCCAAAGGTCAACAAAACTTTCACCAATTCGAACAAACGCACTAGGGAAGAACACTGCTGAAACAACTAACAAACACGCTGTAATAACAAGACATATATAAAATCTATAATCAATGCTTTTTATCTTTTCCCAAACTTTCATAATAACACCTATTTACCAATAGTGAATATAAAATAACCAACAACAAGCAAAACAAATATACCTAAAAGAACCTTTAATACTAACTTAAACTTTTTCATACTTTGCCTTTTAAAAAACGTTGCAATTTTTCTTTTTTACTCTTATCATACTTTTTAAAAAGTTTGCCACCTTTTAAAAACCCATTTAAAAAACTTGCAGTTTCTTTATCATTTTTCAAATTTACAAACTCTTTTTCAGAATAACCATCAAAGTATGAAGAACCGGTTATTCCAACACCAAAGCCTTTATAATATGCTCGTTTTTCTTTTAAAGAGTATTGTTTCTTGGATTTTGACATTTTTTACTCCTAATTTTTAAAAACTTTGTTTAAAATATTGACTTTTAACAATTTATTACATATACTGAATACAACGAAAGTAAAAATATTTCTTTTTCCTTTGTCATCTTATAGTTGGACAAAGGAATTCTTTTTTTTTTTACTTTCTTTTCCCTTTCTCATATCTATGTCTAGCAAAATGCTTTACAAAATCACTTTGCCTTTTACTAACATATCTACTACTTACAGGAATGACATTTCGGTTATTCTTTAAAGTAATTTTTTGACCACTCAACGTTGTACCATAGTAATAATTTTGCACACCACTAGGGACATCAAACTCTTTAAACTTAGTTATTGCAATATTTCCTTTCTTTACCTGTTTAAATCTTTTTTCATCTTTAACATATAAATGTGTCAAAGCAACGGCTCGATTTTCTTTAGATTTCTTGTCATAATAAACCGCATAGGTATGCACACCGTTAGGTTTATTACTTTTAAATAAATATTTATTCTTAATCTTAAATAATCTCATTTCTTACCCCTTTTATTAAATAGTGATTTTATCAATTTAAAAGGTAAAGAAACTACAAACCAAACCACTTGAAATATTGCTTTAATTATTGTGCCGAGTACACTCAAAATAGTAGGAAGTATAGGCAACAAAAGGAAAATCAAAAGAATAAGTAATATAGTGCCTATCAATCGTTGCAACCAAGTTAATTGATTAGGGTTATTAGCAGGTGTCATACTGCCAGACTGTTTATTATCAACGACGCCAAGATTGTAAACTTCTCCGTCAGTTTCAAATTTTAAACGAAGCAAAGTAACTTCTTTGACACGTGTACCAGTTTCATAATTAGTAATTGCAACACTTCCAATGCTATCAGCCCACTTCTGGTAATCAGTGGCAAAAAAATTCAACACCCAATGTTTACCATTTAAATTTTGTTTGGCAGTATCAGATAAATTTTTACCATCCATAAAGTCCGCAACAGTTTCAATTTGTTTCCAAGAATATTCTTTTTTAAAGAACAAACCAACTTGTACTTCGGTCGTTATATTACTGTAAAGTGTATCAGTTACTTCTTGTTCTTCACCATATTCATATGTTGGAAATGTTATTTGAGAAGGGTTTAATATGCCTGTATCTTCAGTCATTTTGTATGTTTTATATATATAAGATATATCGACTTCAAAAAGCCTATCAATATCATAGTCAGTTGAAAAAGCAACAAAATGACTATCACAAGCCTTACCAGACCAATTTATAGCAGTTGTATATCTATAAAAACCAACATATTTTTCTGTAACTTCAACAACCTGTGTTGATTGACAATCATAATGAACCTGTCCATTATCATCAGTTACAGCGGTGTAAAGTTTTGCAACAGAATAGGAAACTTCATCAATAGTATTATCGCTATAAACAGGAACATCTTCATCAAAATTTTCATTCCAAGCACGGAATATTGACGAAATATCATATTGTCTTATACCTGCATTTTGCACGTAAAGATTTTCAACCCTATATTTAAAAAACACACCATTTTCACTAACCAAAGTTAAAGAATAATTTCTATAACTTAAACTGTCAGTTAGCAAAGATATATTGATTGAAGTGGCATATAGGTTATTTACCGAAACGAAATCAATACCACCCGACTGGTAAACATAAATAAAAAGTTCGTTATTTTCACTTTCAGCAATTTGAATAACTTGTAAAGATGTAACATTTTCAAGCAAAGGGAAATCATTTTCTGAAAAGTTTTCATCTTTATGTAAATCTTCTAATACATCTGAATAACTTATAGTAGACTCATCATCTGCATAAGTAATCATATTGCTTAAAGGTATAGTTAGAAAGATAAAGAGAAAAGACAAAAAGACACAACATACCAACAATAAACTATTTATCTTTCTTGTCATAATTCCACCTTATTAAAGTAGAGTGAAATTATTTATTAAATGTAACAGTTAATTGATTAGCATATGTAGGTATATCAAAGACAGACATTGTAACATCTTCTTCTTCAACTTGATTTGGTGTTATTTCAACACGGAATAGAGTTGCGTTTTCTGGAATAGTTTCAACATCAAAATTTTCATTTAATGCTTCAGTTGTTGAAATATATTCTTCATCTTCATTATAAAACGCAAGTCTATATGTTATATTAGCGTCACCGCTTATTTCAACAACAATTCCGTCAACTGTATAAATATCTTTTGACACAATTGATGTATCAGCGTCAACAACAATTCCAGTTTCGTTAATTTTACCAAGACCATAATCTAAACTTGACAATGTTTTAGTAGTGGTCAATTTATCTACATTTACAAATAGGGCAACAACCGCACCGATTATTAAAATCATAGCAACTAAAGTTAAAGCCCATTTCCATTTATCACTTCTTATATGCTTTCTTAAATTACTCATCTTTCACTCCTTAAAATTAAATTTAAAAATTTTGTCTTTTCTCTATCTATACCAAAAGAAGATTACACACAATATTTTTCAACTTGTTGTAATATGTCCTGATAACTTTCCTTAATGAAGAACCCAAGACTATCACCATTTTTATCAACGCCAGTTTCTACAAAACAAAGACCGTTAACATTTACGATGGAATATATTTTTGCTAGTGGTAATAAAACAGTTTTTTCTTCATCCAGCAGGTGAAGTTCAATAAAATTAAACATCTTAACCCCCTGTTGAAATAGGAAAATTTAATACTTCTTCAACACTAAAACCTTTTGCTAATAGTTTGTCAAACATCTTACGAACATCATTAAAAGTTAGTTCTGCACTTACACTTATCTTCATAATCCACCGCCTTTATGCCTTAACCTTTAATGTGTTAATGAGCATACCAAGAAGTGCCTTATCACTATCTCTCGATGGTTTAACACCACAAACATATTCTGAACCATCAGTATCAACAGTTTTGAGAGTATAAGTTGAATATGTTGATTTCTTGCCAGTAATATTGTCGGTCATTTCTTCTTTACCGATTATAAGTTGTGCTTTAGGTTGAACATCAAACAAAATATCTAAAGGTTCATAACCGCCTTTATCTTTTGGTGAAAAGTCAACTTTGACATCACGGTTTCTTACTTTGCCTTTAACAAAATAACTCCAATATTCCTTACCGTCATTTCCGACAAAACTTTCACGCTCAACATACAATGTTGGTACAACAGTTTTTTCTTCTTTTACTTCCGTTTCTGCAACTTCATTTTTTACAATTTCATTTTCTTTCTTTTCCATAATTTCAATTCCTTTTAATACTTTCAAAAATTTTTTTTTGCTAAACTTTAACTATTCAGCCAGTGCTTGTCTAAACGCCAAGGCTTACAGTATTATTAAAAATAAAAAATAAATTACTTATACTTTTCGTAATGCCTAATCGATGAACGCAACCAGCCACGACTATCTGCACGATACAAGTCACTTAAAGCCTTAGTTGCAGATGGATAACCAGTCGTAACACTTGCACATCCAGACCCTAACGAATTTTTTCGCCATTTAGGTTTATTCTTGCAACGTTTACCTGTCAACACAATTTGATAACCACCATAAGCACGGTCAATATCCAAATAATTTTTGGTATTCTTCAATATTTACGATTAAGCCTAGATACTTCATCTTTTAAATCCCTAAATGTAGCCAATACAAATGCCTCCTTTTAATAAAGTGTTAAAAAGTACAACAAAAAAAGTTCTACTCTTTACGCTTATAAGAGTAAAACTTTACAAAATCATATACAAATTGAATTTTTTATTGACACTAAACCTTTTTTGTGGTATACATTTTAGGTATGCCACATACAAAAGGTTTTTTTAAGTGCTCAAAGCCACCTTATTGTAGTGAGATTGTTATATAGGAGGAACTTATGTTTGCAGTGATAAGAACAGGAGGAAAACAATACAAAGTTCAAGCAGGCGATGTTATCAAAGTTGAAAAACTTGACAAAAACATTGGCGACAAAGTTGAATTTGAAGTTTTACTTACATCAAACGACGGCAAGGTTGCATATAAACCAGCTGATATCAAAAAGGCAGTTTGCAGTGCAGAAGTTGTTGCACAGGGCAAAGCTGACAAAGTTGTTGTTTATAAGTACAAAGCAAAGAAGAATGTAAGGCGTAAACAAGGTCACAGACAACCATATACTCAAGTTAAAATCTTAGAGATAAAATAATGATTCACATAACATTATTTAAGTCGGGCGAATATTTCAAAGCGTTTGAAATAAGCGGGCACAGTGGATACAGCGAACAAGGTAGTGACATTGTGTGTGCAGCGGTTTCAAGTGTTGCAAATAACGCCGTGGTTGGTATTTGTGAAGTGTTGGACATTCCAGCATCGGTCAAAATTGACGAAAAAAAAGGGTATCTTAAATGCACTTTACCAAAGAAGTTGAGTGAAAAACAAATTGAGGGTGCAGATGTGTTGATACTTTCGATGCAAAAGAGTTTGGAGTACATCCAAAATGATTATAAAAAATATGTTACATTGGAGGTTAAAAATGAGATTTAATATTCAACTTTTTGCCCACAAGAAAGGTGGCGGTAGCACCAAAAACGGAAGAGATAGTCAGTCAAAACGCCTTGGCGTAAAAAGATATGACGGAGAGCAAGTTCTTGCTGGCTCAATAATCGTTCGTCAACGTGGCACAAAGGTTTATCCAGGTGCAAACTGCGGTCTTGGGAAAGATTACACAGTTTATGCTACAAGTGATGGTGTTGTCAAATTTTCAAAAAGTGGCGACAAGAAAATTGTTAGCGTAATAGCAAAATAACAAAAATATATATTAGACAGTTACAAATGTAGCTGTCTTTTTTTTTACTATTTATTTGTAAAATTTATATTTTAATGTTATATTACTGTCATATGGACAAAAATATGGAAACACAAACAAATAAGGACACACAAATTAGTACACAAGACATACAACAAAGTTTAGTCGATGAAAAATCAGCAAATGATGAAAAAAAGAAAAATATCAAAAAAGACTTGATGCAAGCACTTAAATTTTTGCTATTTTCAATATCTGCGGGGGTTATTCAGTTTGGCACATACACATTACTTTATGAAGTATGTGGGCTAACGCACTGGCCAAGTAATTTGATTGCAATAACACTTTCGGTTATATGGAATTTCACATTCAATAGAAAATATACATTCAAGTCGTCAAACAATGTGCCAATTGCCATGCTCAAAGTTTTGTGCTATTACATAGTCTTTATTCCAGCATCAACATGGTGGGGAATTGCACTAGAAAAAGCAGGTTGGTATGGTCTATGGATAGAAGCTCTGACAATGCTCATAAATTTTGTCACTGAGTTTTTTTATAGCAAATATTTTGTTTTTCGTGAAAAAAAGATTAAAAAACAAGATAATTAGCAAAATATTTATATGAAAAAAATATTTTGTGTTTTGATTGTATTTAGTTTGTTCATTTTAAGCGGTTTTACTTATAACGAAAATATGCCAAAAAATTTGTATATGAT
>CALWTG010000023.1 GCA_944384385.1 uncultured Clostridia bacterium
AAAAGGTCAAGACGGCAATTACTATGTTGCTGATGAAAACTTCTCAAAAATGTTCCAAAATCTTGTTTCGACAACAGAGATAAATGGCGAAACAAAGACACTTATAAGACAAATAGTTGAACCTATTTACAATAGTAACGCATTTAGTAAACTCATTCGTGTTGGATTTGAAAATCTAAGTGGGGTTATAAACGACTTTGGGGATATGTTAAAAGAAGGTGCACAGCTTGGTGAAATAAACTATGATGCACTTTATAAAGAGAGCGAAAAAGAAAATCTTTTTGCCTTTGTTGACAATGTCGCAACATATCTTAGAGATATTGACTTCTCGCAATTTAAAGAAAACATATTTGAACAGATTTTGTCATCTAACTTAACTCAGTTCGGTAGATGTATTGACTCAGTTAGGGCATCAAGTATATTTGGTGACATAGAAAAAGACGGCACTGTGGTAAATGGCATATACACAAACCTTATTGACACACTTGCCGACACAGAGCTCAATCAATTTATTGACTTTAATTGCTTCAAAGATGAAAGCTTCTCATTCAGCACAGAGTTTGCAACGCTTCAACCAGTCATTGACCTAATGCGTGAAAAGACAATAGTGTATGAAAGCGAAAACTACAATTTGATTTCATATATCTTAAAAGTTGGCAACCTTGAAGATATGCTTGATCAAATAACATCAGATGATGTGTCAAACATTTTCAGACCACTGATGAACAGTCGTGTGTTTAGACCTGTTGGGGTCTTGGTAGTCAACAGTGTCAATGCACAAATAAAAGAGTATGTAGGGGACTTAGGCGTTGACATACCAGTTGATTTGGACAATTTGACTGATGAACAAGTTGAAGAAGTTGTTGATGTTTTGGCATCGGTGACGGATATTGCAAGCGATATTATGAACTCAACATCAATTAGCGACCTAGCAACAGGAGAAAACTCAGAAAGTCTTGCAGGACTACTTGAAAAACTTGAAGACAGTGCAAACAGTCAAGGCGTGTTTGAAGGCGCATATGATGCAATGCTTGACTATATTAAGCAAGATGCAACGATTGGTGCATATGTTAGTGAAGTGATAGAAAATAATACAACAGACGGCGATGTTGATTGGCATAGCGTCATAACTAGTGTTAAAGAAAATTATGGAAACTGAATTTAAACATATTCCAATAATGTTGAAAGAAGTAACATCGGGTCTAAATATTAGACCCGATGGTATTTATCTTGACTGCACAATAGGTGGTGGGGGACACAGCAGTGAGATATTAAAACACCTTTCGTCAAAAGGTAAACTAATTGGAATAGATAAAGACCAGGAAGCAATAGACGCCTGCAAAAAGCGTTTTAGCGAGTATGATAATGTCATTTTGTATAAAGGCGACTTCAAAGACATTGAAAATATTTTAAAAACATTAAATATAACTTCGCTTGATGGAGTGCTGATTGACCTTGGCGTAAGTTCTCATCAAATAGATACGGCGGAGCGTGGTTTTAGTTTTAGGTTTGATGCCCCACTTGATATGCGTATGGACAAATCTCAGCCATTTTCGGCAATGGATGTTGTGAACAAATACTCATTAAGTCACTTAACTAGAATTATAAGTGAATACGGCGAAGAAAGTTATGCAAGGTCAATAGCTTCAAACATAGTAAAAAATAGACCAGTAACGACAACCAAACAACTAGCACAAATAATAGAAAGCAGTATGCCAAAAAAAGTGGTATTTGCACGGGGCGGAGCAGATAAAAAGACTTTTCAGGCGATAAGGATTGAAGTCAATCACGAACTTGATAAACTTTTTGAAACGCTACAATTCTTGATAACAAAATTGAACCACGGCGGGAGAATGGCAGTGCTAACTTTTCACTCTCTTGAAGATAGAATTGTGAAAAATGCTTTCAAACTATGCGCAACAGACTGTTTGTGTCCACCGGGAACACCAATTTGCATATGTGGTCACAAAAAGACGGTCAACCTTGTCAACAAAAAGCCAATACTTGCGTCAGTGGAAGAAAGACAAGAAAACCCAAGAAGCACATCGGCAAAACTTAGAATAATTGAAAAAATATAAAAATTATTGTAAAATTTGAACTTGTGTGATATATTCAAAGTAATAATATTTTAAACAAAGGAGTATGTATATTATGGACTATGAACAAGAAGAAAAAAGTACTCAAACCATAGTTTTGGATAAGCCAACCAAGTCAGCTGAAAGTACACAGCCTCAGCCAAGCGTACATACTGCACTAAACATAAATTTGTTTTCAAGTGACTCACTCACAAAAAAACAGCCCAAGCCAACCGCCGTCACAGAAAGTCAAGACAAAGATGAAAAACTTGAAAAACTCAAACAGCAGATTATGCAAACTCAGCGTGAAAAACAGCAAAAAGAGTTAGAAATTAAAAAGGCTGAGGAAGAGCAAGAAAAGGCAAAGGCTAAAAAGGAAGAGCAAAAAGAGGAAGAGAAAGAACAAGAAAAAGTTGTTGAAAGCCTTTATGATGCAAGTTTACTTATCAAGCCTTCTGAAAATGAAGATGTTGAAAAAGAACTTCAAAATCTAACAAATGAAGGGCAAAAGAGCTACAAGTTTAGGTTTAGACTTTTAACAGGTGTGTTTTGTTGTATAATGGCAATACTTGTTGGCTGGATAATCGGCAACTCCATTGAACTTGCAACCACTTCGGAGCAAATAGCGTCTAGTACGGCAACGCAGGAAGAATATAATGTCAACATTGCAGAGTATTTAAGCAAAATATCAAGACTTGACAATCAGAAACCCGACGGACCATCAGATGATTCACTTCTTCCAATAGATGAAATAATCACTATAACTCCACAGCCACTAGAAGACCCAACGGCATATGAGGAGGAAAGCAACTGGTTTGACAGTATTTGTAATTGGCTAAGAAATTTATTTGGAGGCTAATTTGCAAGATAGCGAATTCACATTACATAGTTTACGAAAGAGGATATCGGCTTTTATAATAGCGATATCCCTTTTATTTATTGCTTTAATTGTTAGATTGTTTTTTGTAAGCACAATAGATAGCGAAAGGCTCCAAAATATGGCACTTTCACAGTGGACAAGAGATTTGCCAATCACGGCAGAAAGGGGAAAGATTTATGATGCCAGTGGTGCCACACTTGCCGTTTCTTTCACCACATATGATATTTATCTTCGTGGGAGAGAAATTAAAGATGCAAGCAAAGTCGCACAAGTTCTTTCAAAAAAACTCAATATGAGTTATGACCTTATTTATTCAAAGGCGAACATAACCAATGTATCAGAAGTGCTTGTTAAACTTCAAGTCGACAGTGACACGGCAAAGAGCATTGCGCTTGAAAATCTTAGTGGTGTTTTTTTGTCTGAGAGCATAGAAAGGTATTATCCATACGGCAACCTTTTAACGCAAATTCTTGGATACACCACCATAGACAACTATGGTCAGGCGGGTATTGAAGCGTATTTTAACGATGTTTTGGCAGGAGAAGACGGATACTTTTTGGTTCAAAGTGACCTTCAAGGCAAAGAGATAGAAAATTCGCTAAGGACATATGTTGACAGCGTGGCTGGCGACAATATATATATTACGATAGATGTGAACATTCAAAGCATAGTTGAGTCTGTGCTTGAAAAAGTTATGGTTGAACAAAAGGCAAAAAGTGCTTCGTGTATAATAATGGATGCGACAAATGGTCAAATTGTTGCAAGTAGCACAAAGCCTAGTTTTGACTTAAACGACATACCAAGAGATGACACACAATCTCTTCTTGATATGACAAAAAACAAAATTGTCGTTGATGTCTATGAACCGGGGTCAACTTTCAAAATTCTCACAATGGCATCAGCACTTGAAAGTGGCAATGCAAGTCTTAGTGACCACTTTTATTGCGGAGGCAGTGCAGTTGTTGACGGGCAAAGAATAAAGTGCTGGAAAACAGTGGGACACGGCTCACTTGACCTAACAGAAGGTCTTGTCAATTCTTGCAACTGCGTATTTATGGCACTCAGTCAAAGAATGGGCGTTGATGTGTTTTATGATTACTTGCAAAGTTTTGGTTTGGGCGAAAAAACAGGTGTTGAAATTGCATCAGAGAGCAGTGGCATACTTATGAACAAACAAAATGTAAAAAATGTTGACCTTGCACGCATAGGCTTTGGTCAGGCTGTCGCCGTCACGCCACTTCAACTTGTCACTGCAATTAGTAGTGCAGTCAATGGTGGAAAACTTTATGTGCCAACAATTATCAAGAGCATAACTTCGTCTGACGGCGTGAACAAATATGTCAGTGAGCCGGTTTTGAAGAACACAACAATATCTCAAAACACTTCAAATATTTTAAATGAGATGTTGAAAAAAGTTGTCAACAAAACAGAAGAATATAGTTTTGTCCCAGGCTATGATGTTGGGGGAAAGACGGGGACAGCGCAGAAGTATGAAAATGGTGCTATTGCTCGTGGTAAATATGTTTCAAGTTTTGTTGGCACATATCCAGCGTCAAATCCAAAATATGTTATGCTATTCTTAGTTGATGAGCCAGGAGCGGGTGCGTACTATGGTAGCGTTGTTGCTGCGCCATACGGCAAAGAAATACTTACAAATATGATTGAATATCTAGGCGATGAGAAGATAACCGATGTTGAAACAAAATATGCAGTTATGCCAGATTGCGTTGGTAAAAGTTTAACAGAGGCAATTAAACTATTAAACTCTTTGGGTATAAGCTATGAAATTGACGGTGACGGCGGAATGGTTGAAAGACAGTTGCCACCAGCTGGAACAGAGATAGATTTGAATATGTCTGTGGTTTTAATAACAAACTAAGTCATTAAATAAAAACAAAAAAATCAAAAAAAATAAAGGAAATACCTCACTTGTGTCGAATAATGTAAGTGTAAAAGAGGTATTTTTTTTGAATAACGGCTTTGACGAAACATTTATTCAACAACTTAAAGCAAAAAATGATATCGTGACGGTTATGTCGCGTTATTTAACGCTAACTCAAAAAGGTAAAAACTTTTGGACATGCTGTCCTTTTCACAACGAGCGCACACCTTCGATGAGCGTCAATCCATATGAGCAGTACTATCATTGTTTTGGTTGCAAGGAGCACGGTGATGTCATAACTTTTGTAGAAAAAATGGAGAGTTGTGACTTTATGACTGCCGTTGAAATTCTTGCCAAAAATGCAGGAATGGAAGTGCCAGCTTTCAAAACCGACCAAAATGTTCAAAAGCGTAAAAAGCAAAAAGAAGCAGTACTTAGCATTCTTCGTGATAGTGCAAAGCACTATGAAAAGAATTTGTATGACGCAGATTCAAAAAAAGCACAAGAATATGTCAAATCACGAAAATTCACACGAACATCACTTAATGAGTTTCATATAGGTTACAGTAAAAACTGGAATGAAATTGTTGACTTTTTAAAATCCAAAGGCTATTCATATGAAGATATGGTTGCCTCAGGCGTTGTTGAATACAAAAATAAATATTTCGATGCGTTTGGCGAACGGCTAATATTTCCAATATATAACATAATGGACGAATGTGTTGGGTTTAGTGCTCGAAGTATTGTGCCAACAGATTATGCAAAATACAAAAATTCATCAAACAACATAGTTTTTGATAAAAGTAAAATTATGTTCGGCATAAACTTTTTGAAACAATTAAAACAACAGCACACACTAGATTACATAATAATAGTTGAAGGTCAGATGGATGTCGTTGCGCTTCACCAAGCAGGTTACAAAAATTGTGTTGCTTGTCTTGGAACGGCGCTGACGGAATACCATGCAAAGCAGTTAAAATACCTTTGTGACAATGTGATAGTCAGCCTTGACGGTGACAGTGCAGGACAAAAAGCGAGCATAAGGACAATTGATACACTTGTGAAAGGTGGGCTAAATGTCAAGGCAATCAAAATACCAGAGAACAAAGACCCAGATGAATACATAAGAGCGTATGGCAAAGATGCCTATCAAAAACTTTTGGACAATGCACTAGACTATGTTGTGTTTAAAATTTATCATAAATTGGAACAATATGATTTAAGTAAGATAGATCAAAAAGCAAAGTTTTTAAACTCGGCGATATCAATAGTCAACGAGCTAAATACTGTGAGCGAAAAGCAGGTATATTTGGATGTTATAAAAAAACTCACTGATGTGCCTGTTGAAGTTCTTAGCCGAGATTTGACTATGTCGACAGACACGCCACCAAGCGAGAGTAAACCACAAGTTGAATATTTTGAAAATGCAGTGTTAAAATCTGTTAAATTTGTCTTGGCGAGCCTTTGCTTCAAAAAAGATTATGCAACATATGATTTTGACTTGACAGAGTACTTGACCAATCCAACTTACAAAAAAATTTACCAAACATTAAAAAGTTATCATGACCAAAACAAGTATTTTCAAATAGGATATCTTTTTGATGATGGCGAAGAAAAAGATAGTGCGCTGACTGACATTTTGGAATACAATTTTGAAGATATTCAAAATCCAAAAGACTACTATAAACAGTGTATTTGGAAAATAAGAGAAAATTACTTAAAAAACAAGAGCAGTGAACTTACAAAAAGTTTGAATGAATGCACAAAAGAGCAAAGACCAGAGATACTGAGGCAAATAAGCGATGTGCAGAAAAAACTAAGGGAAAAAATATTGGAGGATTAAATTTTGAGAGATAAAATTGAACAAGAATTAACAAAATTGCTTGAAATAGGTACAAAGAAAGGTTCTTTAAACGAAGAGGACATTTATTTTAGGCTACTCAAACACGAAGCGTCAGCAGATGAAATCAAAGAGGTGATAGACGCTTTAACAAAGGCAAACATCAAAATCATCAAGGCAGAGAATCCAGATGTTGAAAAAGAGAATTTTGATGATCTTGTTAGCCAAGTCAGTGTTGATGACCCTGTTAAGATGTATTTAAAAGACATAGGCAAAGTTCCACTTCTTTCAAGTGATGAGGAAATTGACCTTGCAAAGCGTATGCTTGATGGCGATGAATACGCAAAAGCCAAATTGTCGGAAGCAAATTTAAGACTTGTTGTCAGCATAGCAAAAAGATACGCAGGTAGGACAAGCATGCAGTTTTTGGATTTAATTCAAGAAGGCAATATTGGACTATTAAAAGCAGTTGAAAAATTTGACCCAACAAAAGGTTTCAGATTCTCAACATATGCTACATGGTGGATTCGTCAATCAATAACTCGTGCAATGGCAGATCAAGCTCGTACAATAAGAATACCAGTCCATATGGTTGAAACAATTCACAAACTCACAAGAGTTAAGCGTCAACTTCTTCAAGAACTTGGCCGTGACCCAACACAAGAAGAAATTGCAAAAGCCATGGATGTAAGCGAAGAAAAAGTTGCCGAAATTCAAAAGATTGCACAAGAACCAATTTCAATCGAAACTCCTGTCGGCGAAGAAGAAGACAGCAAAATGGCAGACTTTATTGAAGATGACTCAGTCAAATCTCCTGTTGAAGTTGCAACTCAGAACCTTCTTCGTGAGCAGCTTTTGGGCGTTATTGAAACACTTACGCCTCGTGAACAAAAGGTGATAAGACTTCGCTATGGGCTTGACGATTCTCATCCAAGAACACTAGAAGAAGTCGGTAAGGAGTTCAATGTTACAAGAGAGCGTATTCGCCAGATTGAGGCAAAGGCACTCAAAAAACTTCGCAATCCAAATAGAAGTAAAAAACTTGTTGACTTTATGGACTAACAAATTTATCCTATAAAAAGGAGTAGATATGGATATACAAAAAATATTAGATTATCAAAAGCAAGATTTTGAAATAATAAAGCTTGAAAGGTTACTTGAAGAAAGTGAAGATAAAAAGATTTTTCACGAGATGAGAAATGTAGTCAAAGACGCACAAACAAAGTCCAATAACCTTGAAAAAGAAGCGGGCGAGCTTATTAAAAAGTACAATGAAATCAAAAAGGCATACGACGCAGAAATAAGAGCGTGTGGCGAAATTGTGAACAAAGATCCAAAAGCATTGAAACAAGACGAACTTGAAAACACAATATCAAAAACAAATCAAACACTTGAAAGCATTTCACTTCTTGAAAAGAAGTTTATGTCTTTTGCCGAGCAAATCAATTCAGTTCTTGCTGAGTTTGATAGCACAAGGAAAAGTTACAATGAAGCAAAGAAAAAATATGCAAGTCACAAACAGGCATATGAAACACTTGCAGCAAAAACTCTTCCTCAAATAGAAAAACTAAAACAAGAAATAAAAAAACTTGAACCAAGCATTGACCCAATGTTTTTGCAAAAGTACAAACAACGCCGTCAAGACAAGGTTTTTCCAATATTTGTACCCGTCATCGACAAGGCGTGTGGGGGATGTAGAATGGAATTGCCATCTGCAAGCCTAGACAAACTCAAACGCAATGGCTTTTTGGAATGTGAACATTGCAGAAGAATAATTTATAATCAATAAAAACAATGAAAAAAACACTCAATCGAGTGTCTTTTTTTAGTTTTATTTATGACTTGCAACTTCACCTCTTGCAAGGGCATCACAGCGATTGTTTAGTTTGTCGTCACTGTGTCCTGCAACTTTGTTCCATTTAATTTTATGGAAGTTACTAAGTTCAACAAGTCTTTGCCAAAGTTCCAAATTTTTAACAGGCTTTCCCTCAGAATTATGCCATTTTCTTTTAAGCCATCTAGAAATCCAGTCTTCCAAAAAGGCATTGACAACATAAGCACTGTCAGAGTAGACCTCAACATTGCATTTTTCAGGTATGGCTTCAAGTCCTTTAATGACTGCCATAAGTTCCATTTTGTTATTGGTTGTTTCGGCTTCAAAGCCAGAACATTCGGTGGTTTTTCTGTTATATCTCAAAATATACGCCCAGCCTCCCATGCCAGGGTTATTTGAACAAGCACCGTCGGTATATAAAATTGCTTTTTTCATAATTTAATTATGTTTCATTGTTTTTATAAAGTCAACAAAATACGAGGAATTTATTTATTTTTAATTTTTCTCTAAATAAAAACGGCACATAATGTGCCGTTTTGCTTAGACTATTGTGATAATTAGTCCAACTAAGATAAGACACAAGGACACAGCAAGCAAAATAAGGTAAATAGGGTCTTTATTGCTTGGATTATCAGTTTTTCTTGCCACTTTGGTTATTTTCTTTGCAAGAATTGAAAGAGCAAAGCCAAGTGCTGCCAAAATAATTCCGACTAATTTGTTTGGGGTTTGCAAAAATTCAAGTAATGTTGCCTCTAAAAGTAATGAAAACATATATCCTCCTAAGATTTTATACTTTATTATATCACTATCATTTTAAAATTTCAATACAATTTTTAAATTTTTTAAAAATGTTGTTTTCACCAAATAGAATAGTTATGAATAAAAATATAGGTGAGGTGAAAATGCAAAATATAATGGTTGTATATGGCGGAAAAAGTGTTGAGCACGACATTTCAATTTTGACCGCCATACAGGTTATGCAAAACCTTGACAAAAATAAATATAACATTATTCCAGTCTATCAAACACCAAATTTTGAGTTTATTGTTGTGTCAGATTATTTAAACCCAAAGGCTTACATAGGTGAGATAAAAAAATTCAAAAAAGTGAACTTTGTGTTTGGTAAAGGCGACATACTTATAGGCAAACTAAAAAAGCGTATTCACATACACTGCGTGATAAACTGTTTTCATGGCATAAATGGCGAAGATGGTACAATGAACGCATTTTTTAATATCTGCCAAATACCAATCACATCACCAAGTTTGCTTTCAAGTAGTGTATGTATGGATAAGGTGATAATGAAAGACATCTTTGTCGCCAACAACATTCCGTGCGTAAATTATGCGCTTGTGACACAAAATGACTATTTGACAAAAAACATTGAGCAAAAAATTGTTGACCTAACATATCCTTTAATTGTTAAGCCGGCAAATTTAGGTAGTAGCATAGGCATAAATAAGGTGACAAACTTAAAAGAGCTTTATGAAGCAGTGGAGATTGCACTTTATTATGATAGTCGTGTCATTGTTGAAAATTGCCTTGAAGATTTCAAAGAGATAAACATTTCTTGCCTTGGTGATGAAGAGGTAGAATTTTCAAAACTTGAACAGCCAATGTCTTGGAAAAACTTTTTAAACTTTGACAACAAATACACCCAAAAAGATGCTCAAAAAATTGTTGACCCAAAACTTGATAAGTCGGTTTTAGACAAAATACACGAAATTTCAAAACTCGCTTGGCGCACATTTGACCTTTATGGCGTCGTGAGAATGGACTTTATGGTGCAAGGGGAAGAAGTTTACTTGAATGAGATAAACACAGTCCCAGGTTCACTTGCGTTTTATCTATGGAAAGGAAAATATGATTTTTTTGAACTTCTCGATAAGATAATTATAGTAGCAGTAGCAAAATTCAATCAAAAAAATAAGCATAAATATACATTTACATCAAGCGTGCTTGCTGATTATAAACCAAACTCAATGAATAAATATGCAAAATAAAGTATATTCATACATTACAAAATCTTGCTTAAAACTTTTTTGACCTCGGGGCAGTTGTTGGTGTTGTTTTGAATAATTTGCTTTTCATCTTTTGAAAGCACATAGTGTTCAATGTTAAAATCTTTGGATATCCACACACCACCATTTTTGCCTATTTGTGAGCATATTTTCACCCCGCTCATACATAAACAGTCAATATATCTATAAACCGTTCGTGTGCTTATTTCAAACATTTCGGCAATTTCTTTTGCCGTTGTTTTTTCTTTGTTTGCTATGAATAAAAAAATTCCAAATATGAGGTATTGTTTCATCATTGCTCCTTAAACTTTATACATCATTATTATATCACACATTTTTCAAAAAGCAAACATTTGTTCTATTTTTTTTATAAATTTGTTTATTTTAGCATATTACAAAATTTGACAACATAAATTAAAGTATCACACGGAGGTTATATGGAAAGATTTGAAATATACGAAGATATAAAAAAACGCACCAATGGTGACATATATATAGGTGTTGTAGGCCCGGTGAGAAGTGGTAAATCTATGTTTATATCTCGCTTTATGCAAAACTTGGTGATTCCAAACATAAAAAACGAACAGCAAAAAGAGCGTGCAGTTGATGAATTGCCTCAAAGTGCTGAAGGTAAGACAATAATGACGACACAGCCAAAGTTTGTGCCAGAGAACGCAGTCAATGTCCGTGTTGCAGATGTTGACCTAAGTGTCAGACTTGTTGATTGTGTTGGCTACTTAATCAGTGGAGCAATGGGGCATGAAGAGGGTGACAAGCCAAGACTTGTCAAAACACCTTGGTCAGAAAAAGATATGCCATTTGAACAAGCGGCCGAGATTGGCACAGAAAAGGTGATAACCGAGCACTCAACAATTGGAGTTGCTATCACGACAGACGGTTCAATAAGTGACTTGCCACGTTCAAGTTATGTTGAGGCAGAACAAAAAGTTGTTGACGAACTCAAAAAGACAGGAAAGCCATTTGTTCTTGTTGTCAACTCAAAGAACCCTCAAAGTGCCGACACGCAAAATCTTGCGAAAAGTTTAGAGAAAAAATACGGAGTTTCAACACTTGCTATCAATGTGAAAGAGCTTTCAGAAAATGACATTGAGCAAATATTTGAAAAAGTGTTACTTGAATTTCCTATTCGTTCGCTAAAAGTGACAATGCCAGATTGGCTTCGTGCTCTTGACGGCGATGATGAGATTATCACAACAATAATAGACGAAGTCAAAAAATTTGGTGAAGGTGCAGAAAAGATCGGACAAATAGACAAAACAAATGTTGCCTTTTTAGAAAGTGATGACTTTGAACCACTGACCATTGGTTCAATAAAAATGGGCGAAGGAACAATAATGTTTAACATAAAACCTCGCCAACAACTATTTTACAAAGTGCTTTCAAATCAATGTGGAACAAAAATTCAAGACGACTATCATCTTGTGCGCTACATCAAAGAGTTGGCATTCGCAAAAACTCAATATGACAAACTTGCATCGGCGCTTCAAGAGGTTGACGAAAATGGATATGGCGTTGTGATACCTAAACTTGATAGCATGGTTCTTGATGCGCCTCAGGTGGTCAAACAGGGTGGAAGATATGGCGTTAAAATCAAAGCCACAGCACCAAGTTTGCACATAATGAAAGTTGATGTTGAAACTGAAGTCAATCCACTCGTTGGAACAGAAGAACAAACCAAGGACCTAGCGCAGTATCTCAAAGATGAGTTTGAAACAAATCCCGAGGGTGTATGGCAAACAAATATGTTTGGAAAAACACTTGAAACACTTGTCAGCGAAGGTATTCAAGAAAAACTTACAGCTATGCCACAAGAAGCACAGCGTAAGATGCGAAAAACAGTTGGAAGGATTGTTAATGAGGGGAAGGGTGGCATAATCTGCATCCTATTATAAACGCAAAAAAGCACCCGATAGCTGTGTTTACTGCCAAGCCGTGCCACACGGTCGTTTAGGGAACTAAACTCGTGCGTGTCACGACTTGTCGAGCCTTGCTCTCGGGGCTTTTTTGCGTTTATAATACTAAACAATACATTACATTTCGTCTTTGCCTCCTAATTTTTTGTTTTATCCTTTTAATAATTTTTTCACATAGTCACGGTCGTTTAGGGAACTAAACTTGTGGGTAAATATTAGAAACTCAAAAAGTAAAAATTTTTTAACTA
>CALWTG010000024.1 GCA_944384385.1 uncultured Clostridia bacterium
TGCCTATTTTTACTTTTACTATTTTATTATTTTCTACAATATTTTAAAATAAAACTTTTTATTTTGACTTCAAATAATGGTGCGCCTACTTTTACCTATTTTATATTATCAATATTGTTTTCTATTATCCTTATAAATCGGGGCGAAGAAACCTTAATTGCAGTGTACACTCAGGTTTGCTTCACGCCGTTCTTTTTTGCCTTTTCCACCTACTTTTGCCTATTTTTACTTTTACTATTTTATTATTTTCTACAATATTTTAAAATAAAACTTTTTATTTTGACTTCAAATAACGGGGCGAAGAAACCTTAACTGAAGATTACACTCAGGTTTGCTTCACGCCGTTCTTTTTTGCCTTTGTTTTTAAATTATATCATTGTTTATTTATTATTACCGTAATTTAAGATTTAATGTAATGATTATTGTTATTACAAAATACAATTATAATTTAACAAAAAAATACTTGCATTTGGACATATATTTGTGTATAATGCAAATGTTTGGGCAATTAACTCAGTTGGTAGAGTGTCACTTTGACGTAGTGGAAGTCAGGAGTTCGAGTCTCTTATTGCCCACCATAAGTTATATATAAAAATCAAAGTTTTGCTTTGTTTTTTTTTAGATATTGATTTTGTTGTAATGGTATGATACACTAATGCTAATATTTTAAATAAATAAATTTTGTAGTGTTGGAGGTTTATATTATGAAACAAAAAATTTCAGCAATTGTACTTTCGATATTGGCAATTTTCACACTTTCTTTCTTGCTTGTTGGCTGTGGGGAAAAAGAACATGTGCATACATATTCAACCCAGTGGTCTTACGACGCAACATACCATTGGCATTCTGCCATTTGTGAGCACACAGAAGAAGTTAAAGATAAAGAAATGCATGAGTTTATTGATGATAAATGCATTGTTTGTGGCTATGAAAAAATAGTTACTTTAACTGTGACCTTTGATGCTAATGGTGGAGAATTCGACGACGGTGACACTGTCTCATATACTGTGAATAAAGGGGATTTAATCAACGCTCCTCAGACGCCAAATTATAAGGGTTATTCTTTTATTGGTTGGTCACTTTCTGATGATGGTGAGCAATTGTGGGACTTTGAATCTGATACTGTTGACCAAAATATTACTTTATTTGCAATTTGGCAGAAAGATATAAATGAGTATAATGTAACATTTGTTTTAAACTATGATGACGCACAAAATGTTGTTATGTCAACCGAAAGCGGACTAGTTACATATATACCTTCAAGAAAAGGATATATTTTTAATGGTTGGTGGCTAAGTGATGGCCAGACAAATAATGGTGATTACATTCTTACAGAAAAATGGGATACGACTAGGCTTGTGGAACAAGAGGGTCTTACATTATATGCAGAATGGGTTGAAGAATCTACGCAATCAACTCAATTGCAAGCTCCTTGTGTTACAGTCAGCGCAGATGTTTTCTCGTGGGAGAAAATATCTGGTGCTGTCAAATACGACATTAGACTTTATGATGAAAATGCTACATTGGAGTTAGGGGCATTTGAGGTTTCTACAACAACATGGAGTTTCCCAACGGAAATCAATCCAGGTTACTATGTGATTAAAATTCGTGCGATTGGTGATGGAATAAATAATATAAACTCTGTATATGTAACAAAAAATTATGCTTATCATGTTTTGAATGCTATTACTGGTGTAAAATTTGATATAAACACATCATTGTTGACTTGGAACCCAGTTAAAAATGCCAATGTTTACAAAATTTATCTACATGGAGTTTTAATTCAAACTTTAACATATACCACTTATGATATGTCGGATCTCGATGCGAATACATATAATTTTGAAATTGTTGCTGAAAGAAGTGGGTATCTATCTTCATCTGTGACAACGACTGTTGTTAAAAGTCGTTTAAAAACACCTATAAATGTTCATGCTTTTGTTAATGGCGATGGCATAGGATATACTTTGATGTGGGATTCAGTATATCATGCAAATGCATATCTTTTAACTTTAAATGGCCATGAAATCAAAATAAACAATTCAACATCATACGTTTTGGAAAATTCGGCAAGTTTTTGGGATGGCGAAGATATAATTTACTTTACGGTCAGAGCTTTTGACACGAACGGAGATTATTTGGTATCAAATTCGACACAAAGTTATGATATAGAAAAAGTGTATTCATTATCAATATCAAAAAGTATTGACGATGCTGGATCTGTTGAGGTGAGTGGAGAAATGTACTTGCCAAGGACTTATCGTGTAAGCTTTGAAACAAAAGGGGCAGGGACTATTCAATCTCAAGAGGTTTCGGCAATCAATCCAATTAAATATCCATCTACTATTCCAATGAAAAATGGCTATGTGTTTACTGGTTGGTACAAAGATTACGATTGTACTCAATTGTATGATTTTCAATCAGAAATCACTCAGGATATAACTTTATATGCCGGTTGGCGACAAACACGAAATCAAGGTATGGCTATTGATGTTATAGATATCACATCAGAACATAATAGCGAGCAAGATTTGTACACAGTTTCTACTAGTGGCTTAGATTCTAGTTATGCATATTATGTTTATTTTACAGCTTTAACATCTGGTGAATATACACTTAATTATAAAAATAGTAGTACTAGTTCAACACATGCTACGAATTACTATATTTATAACGATATAACTAAAGAAAAAATTTATTCGGGAACAGCAAAGACCACATCTTTTTCTTCAAAATCATTCACTTTAACTGCTGGGACAGTGGTGTATATAGAGATTACTCCTTATAGAACTGGTTATTCAGCAACATTTTCATTTTATATAAGTGGAGGTTCTTTGCCTACTGATGGTGGCTTGGGACATTACGATTATTTAGTGAATAGTACTACAACCGAAAAATTAGATTATGCAACATCATATTTGAGTAATGGCAATACCATTACATTAACGGCAAATACCAATGTAGGTTACACATGGGTGGGCTGGTTTTTAAATGATGATTTGTTATCTAATGAATTAACATACAATTATACTATGTCTAAAGGGAGCCAGATTTTAACAGCGAAATGGATTAAAGTTGACACTGAAATGAGTAATTTGTCCGCTGGAACAATTACTGGTCTTGACAAATCTTTTGTTACTGGCGAACAAGCGACAGTTACTGCACATACAAATTCCGGATACACATGGGTTGGTTGGTATCAAGGGTCTAATTTACTGACCAGTTCAGCAACTTATGTGTTTGATATGCCAAATCAGAATACAACTCTATTGGCAAAATGGATTAAAGTTACAGTTGAAATGAATGGAACACATTGTGGGACAGTGACCAATCTTGATGATACTTATGTGAGTGGAGAGCAAATCACCATAACAGCTTCCACTAATGATGGTTATACTTTTGTTGGTTGGTATAATGGTCAAACTTTGATTACAAATCAGATAGATTACACATTTAATATGCCAGAAGAAGATGTGACTTATACGGCTAAATGGGACATAAATTACCTTGATGAACAAGGACAATTTGCACATGTCTCTGCAGATGAACTTACAACTATTGTTGATACTGAAACTGAAATTTTGAGTGGTTGGTGTGCACTCGTTGGTACACAGCAAAGTAAAACAGCCAATATGATAGTGGAAGGTGAAGTATATTTAATACTTACAAACAATTGTCAATGGAAAATAGCAAATTTAGTTGTAACAGAAGGGAATGAAATACATATTTATGCTCAAAGTTCACAATCAAATATGGGACAGTTGACCGTTGTATACAACATAGGTGGAAGAGATGGAGAAGATGGATTGCCTGCATATACCTATAATGAAGAAGTGGATGGTAAAGACGGGGAAAATTCTGGTATTATAACTATAAATGGTGGCAATATTGTCGCAACAAAGATTGGTGGCGGAAATGGTGGCACTGGTGCAACGTTGTATGGCTATGGTGCTAATGGTTATAGTGGTGGAAATGGTGGAAACAGCAGTTCAATCATTATTAATGGCGGAATTATTGAAGCAACAAGTATTGGAGCTGGAAATGGCGGAGACGGTGGCACAGGCTCACAAGGTGAATATTCGAACGCATATCCATTTAGAGGTGGCAATGGCGGCAAAGGTGGCAACGGAGGAAATGCTACAACTATAGTGTTTAATGGGGGAACAATATCTGTTCAAAATGTTGGCGCTGGCAACGGTGGCAATGGTGGCTATGGCGGTGCAGGGGGCATAAATGATTCAAATGATCCAACAGCCCAAGGAGGCACAGGTGGCAACGGTGCTAACGGTGGCAACGGAGGAAGTGGCGAAAGTATTTTAATAGCTACCGATGTCACAATTACGGCGCATGTAGGAGGCGGTTTAGCTGGAAGTGCTGGATATGGTGGACCTGGGGGTGCCAATATAATTAAACAAGGACCAAAAGGACAGGACGGAAAAGACGGACAAGAGGGAGCTCCAATAGAAGTTTTCTTTTTGGGTTCGCAGACAGAATGGGAAGAAAAGTCTATCAATTCTGCAAATTTAATATTGTATATTTATTCTCAGGATTTGCCTACTAATGATGGTAAATACTGGCATTACGATGACGAAAAGAATATCGTAAAATGGTAAAAAAAACAAGCACTTTATAGGTGCTTGTTTTTTTGTGTTTATTTACTCTCCTTTGAAAGGAAGAATTGCCATTACTCTTGCACGTTTGATTGCTGTTGCAAGCTCTCTTTGGTGCTTACTGCATGTACCAGTTTGGCGTCTTGGCAAAATTTTGCCATTTTCTGTGACATAGCGTCTAAGTTTTGCGCCATCTTTATAATCAATTACATTTGTTTTGTCAACACAAAAAGCACATACTTTCTTTTTTGAAACAGGTCGTTTGAATTTTTTCTTATCAACTACAGATGTTTCTTCTTGTGCTTCTTGAGCTTTGACTTCTTGCTCTTTAACTTCTTCGCTCATAATAAAACTCCTTTTAATTAAAATGGTAATGTGTCATCATCGACAGGTTCAAGTTCGGCGACTTCTTTTGTTTCTTTTGGTTTTTCCATTCCTTCACCTGATGAGTTTCTTGAATTTAAAAATTCAACATTGTCAGCAACAATTTCGGTGACATACCTTTTTGTGCCGTCTTGTGCATCATAGGTGCGGGTTTGAATTGAACCAGAAACTGCGCATTTTGAACCTTTTTTCAAATATTTGTGGCAATTTTCTGCCTGACCACGCCAAACAATGATGTTCAAAAAGTCTGCTTCGCGTTCGCCTTCTGCATTTGAGTAATTTCTTGTGACAGCAAGTGAAAATCTGCAAACTGAAACGCCACTGTTTGTTGTTGCGAGTTCTGGGTCACGGGTTAGGTTGCCTATCAAAAATACTTTGTTCATAATTTCTCCTTATTTTCTGACGAACATCTGTCTAACAATATGTTCTGTGATGTTCATAAGTTTGTTCATTTCATCAACAACTACAGGCTCTGCTTCAAATGTCATAAGGACATAGTAGCCTTCGTTTTTGAAGTTGATTGGATAAGCAAGCTTTTTCATACCAATTTTTTCAAGAGAAAGGACTTTTCCACCCTTATCTTCAACCATCTTTTGAAATTTTGAGATGAGGGCTTCTTTTTGTTCATCATTTGCATCTTGTGAAATGATATACATAAGTTCATACTTCATACAAATACCTCCTTTTGGACTAAACGGCTTTGATTTATAAGTTACAAAATCAAAGCAAGGCAATATCAATTGCTCGGGAAAAACTATACCATATTAAAATTAAAAAATCAACAAAAAAATCTTGTCAATATCACAACTTGACAACTTTTTTAGGTGCTTTTATACTCTAAATTATGAGATTAGACATTTTCTTACAAAATTTTAATAGTGTTGATTCAAGAAGCAAGGCGCAAGTTCTTATCCGTGCCGGCAAAGTTGTCGTCAATGGCAAGGTTGCAAAAAAGTGCGGGCTTGAAGTTGGCGATAATGACGACATAAAAATCACTGAGGACAAGATATATGTTTCAAGGGCGGGGGAGAAACTTGAAGGGGCTTTTTTAGATTTTGGGCTTAGTGCAAAAGATATGACCTTTTTGGATATAGGTGCATCAACAGGTGGCTTTTGTGACTTTTTGCTGAGAGCTGGGGCAAAAAAAGTCTATGCCCTAGATGTTGGGACAAACCAATTAAGTCCAAAGCTTTTAAACAACGCAAAAATTGTGGATATGTCGCAAACTGACATAAGGTCGCTTGACCTAAGTTTGGTTAAAGACATTGACGCCTTTGTGTGTGATGTGTCTTTTATTTCACTTAAAAACATTTCAGATATTTTTGCAAAACTTTTAAACTTTGCAAAATTCGGCGTTGTTTTAATAAAGCCACAATTTGAGTGTGGAAAAGAAATTGCAAAAAAATACGGCGGAGTTATAAAAGACGAAAAAATTCACAAAATAGTAATAAACGGTGTGGTGCAAGATTTTGTGTCGAAAAACATAGCCGTAAAAAAGGTGACAAAGTCCAAAATCAAAGGCAAAGACGGCAATGTCGAGTTTTTGGCACTAATTCAAAAAGACTAGACATATTAGTTATACTTTGATATAATCCAGTGAAGATTACGTAACAGGTTTTAGGAGAGATAAAGGTGTTAATTGCACAAATATTGATTATTGCTATTATTTCAATTTCGTTGGTCACTGCATACTTTGTAGCAAAACATAAGGGTTTTAAAATCAACAATAACATATACAAGATATTGTCAGGCATACTCGGGGTTGTTTTTTTCTTTAGATTTATGCTTGGACACGATGCAATAAGCAGTGTTTTTCAATTGACTAATTCACCAATTCAAAGCAGTGTTTTGACGGCATTTAGTTTGATGCTTAACTGGCTTTTGTATGCTGTTAATTTATTGGTCATATTATATCCATTTTTTAAAACTTCAAAATTCACAGTGCTTATCAAATATTTCTGCTCCATTGTCACAATTTTATGTGTTGGGTTTGTATACTACTTAACTATTGGAATTGTAGGAGAAAAGGCGTATGCTACTTTTGATTTAAGGACATTGCTTATTGGAATTGAGCTTGGTTTACTTCTTGTCTATTGCATTGCTGTTTTTTTTGAAAATGATAAATTCAAAGTTTCAAAGCGTGATGCTATAATTTTTGCTTATATACCTTTTATTATGCTAGCCACAATGCCGGCATATATTTTTCAAGCTTTCTTTGGTTATATAAACTATGGCATTGATCCAAAAGATTTCACATTGCCACACAGAATTATTATTTATTTGTCTTTTTTGATACCTTTTTTAATTTATATAATTTTGAAAAACAAAAAAAGCGAAAGTATTAGATGTATTTTGTTGTATATTTCGCTAGGAACACTTATAACATTCAGTCTAAATTATAGATTTGCCGATTTTACAAATGTACTGCATTGGCCTTTTCACCTTTGCAATACGGCAATGTACATCATACCACTTTGTTTGATATTCAAATGGGATAAATTATTTTATTTTACATACTTTATCAATGTGTTTGGTGCATTTCTTGCTATGCTTATGCCAAACTATTCAGATGGAATAAACTTATTTTCAACAGAAATAGTCAAATTTTATGTTAACCACTTTATAGCGTTTTTTATGCCAATTTTGATTGTCGCACTAAAAGTTTATCCACGACCTAAGCTAAAACAATTCAAATATTCAATGGTTGGTTTTGCTTGCTATTTTTTAATTGTTTTAATTTTGAATTCGTGGTTTTCGAACTACGGAAGTGTGGATTACTTCTTTATCAACAGTGACTTTATTGCAGATAAACTTGGCAAATGGGCAGAAGACATATTCCAAATAGAGTGGTCTTTTCAAATATCGAATTTAACTTTCAAATTTTATCCAGTTTATCAATTGCTATTTTTCTTGGTATATGTGGCGCTTGGACTTGGTGTATGGTTTGTGTACGAAGGCGCTTATACATTCGCCGATACAGTCAACGATATATTGGCTAGAAAAAGAAAGATGAAGTTGGATCAATTAGCACTTTTAAGTGAGCTAGATGGAAGGTCATTGGAGGAACCTATGGATTTACAAAATAAAGATAAACTTATTTTAAGACATGTAACGAAAAGATATAAAACTAGCAAGGTGTATTCTGTATACGATGC
Source organism: uncultured Clostridia bacterium (assembly GCA_944384385.1). Taxonomy (GTDB): domain Bacteria; phylum Bacillota; class Clostridia; order Christensenellales; family UBA1242; genus UBA5893. Next base: position 8,150 of record CALWTG010000024.1, read on the forward strand.
AAACTTGGAAATTGAAGCGGGAGACATTTTTGGATTTTTAGGGCACAACGGAGCAGGAAAAAGTACCATAATCAAAAGTATTGTTGGTATTTTGCCAATAACAAGTGGAAAAATTGAAGTTTGCGGTTATGACACACAAAAGCAACCAGTTATGGCAAAAAGACAAATAGGTTTTGTTCCTGACCACTACGCACTTTATGAGAAGCTTACGGGAAGGGAGTATATAAACTACATTGCTGACCTTTACGGAGTTGATAAAGAAGAAAGAGAACAAACAATAAACAAATATGTTGAGATGTTTCAACTTAAAGACGCCTTTGACAATCAAATAAAGACATATTCACATGGTATGAAACAAAAGATTGCAATTATGAGTGCGCTTGTTCATAACCCAAAGGTGTGGATACTTGATGAGCCTCTTACTGGTCTTGACCCCGTGAGTATATTCCAGGTAAAAGAATGTATGAGAGAGCATGCAAAAAAAGGAAATATTGTATTCTTTTCAAGCCATTTAATTGATATTGTTGAAAGTTTGTGTAACAAAATTGCAATAATTAAGCGTGGTAAAATTTTAAAAGTTGCCAATGTTGAAGACATTGAGAAAAATCAAACACTTGAAGAATTTTATTTAAACACAAGCAGTATCGAAGTCCCTTATACATATGTTGAACAAAGTGTGCTAGAAAAAGAGAATAAAAAGGAAAAGAAAAATAAAAAAATCGAAAATAAGCAACTAGAAAATGAAAACGAAGTTGATTTAATATCAATTTCAAAAGAAGAAAAAACACAAAAGGATAAAAATGAATAATTTTAAGACGCTTGTATTCATGCAGTTGAAAGACAGAATAGATATGTCCTATCTTAAAGATAAAAAGTCAGCGATTTTTAAGATAGTTTTATCAATCATGAAATTTGTAATAATAACTGCAATAATATATCTTGCATTTTATATGATTGATAGGTTAAGGCTAGTATCTCTACTGCAAGGTATACCACAAAATTTCTTTGGTTTTCTTTTTAGCCTTATGTATATTTTGTCCATTTTGGTTTGCACAACAGGTCTTACAAAAACGCTTTTTTTTGGAAAAGACAATGCCTTGCTTTTAACTTTTCCAGTGGACAGGACAAGCGTGTTCATATCAAAAGTTGTCGTATATTACATCTATGAACTAGTTAGAAACTTGACATATTTATTGCCTCTTTTTGTTGCTTATGCGATGATTAACTCCTTGCCATTCTACTTTTATTTTTGGATATGGATTCCATATCTTTTTGTGGTGGCACTTCCTGTGGTTATTGGTAGTTTGTTAGCTATTCCACTTATGTATATCATCAATTTTATCAACAAATATAAATGGTTAGAAATTTCTGTGCTAGTTGTTTTTGCGGCGGCAGTAATTGCGGGAATTTTGTTTTTGATAAAAATTTTGCCAACTAATATAAATATAATTAGTTCGTGGGGAACAACCTTTTGGGAAATACAAGACTTTTTAGATTTGATGGTTAAGATTTTTTATCCATTTTATATGGTGGTTGTTGCCGTTGTTGGAAAAAGGTCAGGACTTACAAATCAATTATTTAGTGGTCAAACATTTTTAAATCTAGCCATAATAATTGGTGTAATACTGGTATGTCTTGCTATGATTTTGCTCCTTGTTCGACCATTTTATTTTATGATTGTAAGCTCTTCATTTGAATATAAAAGAAAAACAAATATAAAACCACGAAAAATAAAAGCACAAAAACCTTTTATATCTCATCTAAAAAAAGAATTTTTATTTAACATTCGCTCATCGAGCAAACTATATAATTTTGTTTTAGTTTTGGTTGGAATGCCTATTCTTATGTTGCTACTAAACAAATTGTATTTAGCAATGGATGTAAGAGCGACTGGAAGATACATGATAATTGCATTCAACATACTTATGATTTTGCTTATATCTATGTCGTCAAGTGTTCCTTATGCGCATATTTATAGCGAAGAAGGTGCATCCAATTATTTGCATAGAGTTAATCCATCGCCATACATAAAGGGGTTGTTTGCAAAACTTGTTTTGCCAATGATAGTAAATTTGATTGCAATAATTATCTCTGTTTCAATTTTTAGTTTTTACCTTTCATTTTCAGTGATGCAAACAATAGCCATAATACTGCTTATTTATCTTGTATACTTAGGGCACTTGATGTGGTCGGCAGAGCTTGATATTATGAATCCTCAGTACAGGCAATACCAAACCACTGGCGAACATTCAAACAATCCAAACGATGTAAGATCGCTTATATATACTTTGCTTATGTCGGCTATGTTTGCGTTTTTGACATACTTTTTCATAGGCGAAAATTTTAGCAACGCATTTTACAAAGTTCTTTTGTTTGCAATCGCCTTTTTCGCACTAAGATTATGGCTTTACATCAATAAGGTAAAAGTTTATTACAAGGAGAAGTTATAATGCGAAAAATTACGATTTTAATGGTTGGTATAATTTATGTCGCATCAATTTTCATAATCGCATTTTTTGGAATGAAAGCAAAAGTATTTGACGAGGTTGTTAAAGTTACAAAAATTGAGTGCGTCAATGAAAGTGATGACAAAGTGACGGTAAGTGAAAGCGGTGGCAAAAAATACCTTAGGGTTAACTTTACAACAGAAGGCAAATTAGATGACAACGGCGTACCCGTCGGGACATATCTTTATATTGAACTAAGGGTGTATCCAGATAACGCAACGAATAAAGATATTACTTTTGTTTATAACCAAGAAAATCCGCCAAGTGGTGTGACATTCGTGAAAGACGAGAACGGCAAAGAAATGCAGATACTTTTGTTTGAAAGACCTGTGACTTTTTTGTTGGGGATAAAATCTGTTGACGGAACAAATGTTTCAGAGGAAATTTGGGTCGTGGTGAGATAAAATATTTTTATGCTTGCAATAGTGAATAATATACTGTATACTACTAAAAATAAAATAGGAGAAAAGCCATGAAAAAACTATCAAAAATACTTATGATATTTAGTGTTTTTATTTTGTCTTCAATTGCACTTGTGGCGTGTGGAGAAAACAAAATTAGCACAATGACTTTGAAATCTGGTACTTTGGAAACCGTGATTGAAAAAGACAAAACGCTCGACACATCAAATGTTGTCGTTTATGTTACATATCAAGACAATACGCGTGTTGAAGTCGGTGCAAAAGATCTCACTTTTGGTACCATTGATACACAAACAACAGGTGATAAAAGTTTGTCAATTAAGTACACAGATGACAAAAAACAATCAAAAGAGATATATGTAACAATTAAAGTTGTTGCGACCGAAGCTGACATTTTGTCCGTTTCCTCTTTGAGCAGTAGACTTTTGGCTGATTATTCAACAAACAAGATAAATAATGTCAGCGAAAATGTTGAATATAAAGACCAAGAGCAACCTTTGTATGTCGGCGACGACAATGCCTTCAATTTCAGAATAGTTGCAGGTGGTTTTGACGGTCTTGACAACTTTGTCGGAGACATTGAAAAAGTCAGAACAGACATAACTGTCAGCATTTTGCAAGACGGTGACTACCAAGAGCTTCAAGGCGATGATATTGCTTACTATGTAAGCATTGACACCGAGAACACTGAACTTGACTTCACCGAAAACGCAATTGGACACACATTCAAAGTAGAGGTATGTGCAAGCAATGTTGATGCAAGCGCAAACATTAGCGATGTTTCATTCAGTGCGGAACTTGTGGTTGTGGACGCTTATAATGTTTACACTGCAAAACAACTTTCAGTATTTCACAATGAAGATGATTCATATAGCGAAATTTGGGACGAAATTGGACTTACTTATGACGATGTATTAAACATAAAAGGAATTATCCTTCAAGACAATATAAGCATAACAAAAGATGATGTAAGACAAAAAACTGCTGATGGCAAAGACATGTTTTGGACAACTAGCACAACCAACTATAACACAGCAAAAGATTACACAACAGAAGAATTGCTTGGAACTCCTGTTGACAATTCAGGGTGTGGACTTTATAACAGAAGAATAAAATCTGGTGACGAATTCAATTTTATAGGCAATTATTTTTCAGTTGATTTGAGCGATTTCCCAAAAATGGTTGTGGAAAGTGACGGAAGCAATTCCAAAAATGCCGTAAGAGTTGAAAGTGACACTGTTGATGCTCAATACATGACATCACACCTTTGTGTGTTCTATACATGGGCGAGTGCGAATGCAATAAAAACAACAACACAAGTGAACTGGAAAAATGTTTCTTTAACAGGCAATGTTGAGTTCGAAAAAAACATAGTCAATCCTGGTGGTACATTGTTGATGTAA
>CALWTG010000025.1 GCA_944384385.1 uncultured Clostridia bacterium
ATATTAAGTATCATACCATAACAAGTGCTTGCCTACAAAACTTGCCTTCAACTTGGATATAGCCCCGACAAACCAAGGAATTTGGCAAAAAGCGTGACGGTGGAGTGAGAAAATTCGCCATTGCCATTATTTAATTAGTTTTCTATTTGTGGTGAAAATACCCAAATACTCGTAGTAACTATAAAAGTTTTACGAGTATTTTTTTGACTGCTTGCTTGTTTTTAGGCAGTCAAATTTTTTCAGCGGTTGCCGAAAAACTGCGTGATGCTTTTTTAATAATGTGCTAAATAAGTCAAAATCGTGACACAGAATGGCGAACTTTGTGCCAAAATGACAATTTTTAAATACTTTATAAAAAAACTTGACAAAAATCATTTGACAAGCTACTGGGGGGGGGGGCAAAATAGTTATAGGCTTTTAAAATTAAGGAAAAAAATGCTAAAAAGTTTGATTTACGAACAATATTCGTATATACTAATATATGAAATAAATTATTACTTTATAGCAAACATCACAAATGATATGTCAAGGAGTTATAACATGAATAGAAAATTCAAACTGTTTTTCAGTCTAGCATCATTGTGTCTAAGCGTGGCAATGCTATGCTTTGGCGTTTACAGTGCGATGAGCGTAAACTATTCTGTCAGTGGCACTGTTAGCTACGAAGTGACAGATGTGTTTGCTAAAATTGATTTAAGTGTGTATAGGTCAATGTCAACTGCACCAATAGGAAGTGCTGACAATAGTGCAAACGCAAGCAAAATTCAAAGTGCAGAAGATATAACTTCACTTGGCTTTAAAAAACTTGATGATTTTTATGATAGCGTTTCGTCATATGATCCACAAACAGGGAAAGTGGAAAGTCCCGGACAAGATTGGACTGCTGAAAGTTATGACGGACTAAACTTCATCTATGGCACGCCGGGAGAACAGGATAGTAGCGCCTATGCTTTTTACATAGTACTTGACATAACAAACTACGGCAGTGAAACAATAAATGCAACGGTGACAAACAACACAGAAAGCACAACGGCGAACACTCGCTTTGCACAAACTGACGATGTTGAAATAGAGGCATCAAAAGGAGAGCCATATTCAACAAATAGAATAGTTTTGGGACTCGCCCTTGAAGACGCAACACAAAGCATATCTGACGCTATGGGCGATTTTAGTTACACAGTAAATGTCCAACGTGGAAACCTTGAATATCAGGTGATAAATGATATGACGTTTCTATTTGATGACATAAATAAAACTGCTGGTTTGGGCATGTATACCGGCTCAGCAAACGAAGTTGAAATTCCATCGTCAGTTTCTAATATAATAATTGAGCCCAAAGAGGCTTATCTTAGTGATGGGTGGGGGGTGACAGACATTTCTTTTTTGGCTTCGGATATGGAGAAATACATTTCAATTGCTTTGCCAAGCACAATATCTTTTGAAGATGGTAGTACAATAAAATCTTTAATGCCAATTGATGACATTATGGCTTATGAAGGAATGCCGATGACAATAACTCCATTATATGTTGAAAATGGTGGCAGTTATACAATAAATGAGGAATTTTTTGGAGAAAATGATTTGCTATTCCATCAAGCGCTGACGAACTTTTGTATCCAATTCAATTTGTTTTGTTGGGTATTGCTTCCTCGGTTACATACAAAGTAGGAAATGGCACAGAAGTTGTTGTAACTGCTGATAATGCCGAAGATGCAAGGGCCACTTTAACGCAAATTTTAGACAAATGGATAGATGCCTCTGCAACAGATGATGAAGCGATAACATTTAGCAATATTCAAATTTTTAAAGTAGTTGAAGGCAAGGAATATTTAGTTACGGGAATTTTTTCTTCTGCATTTGAAGACAATACAAACATTCAAAAAGTCACCATACCAGACAGTGTGATAAGTATAGAAGAGGATGCCTTTTCTGGTTGCAGTCAATTAAGTGACATAACTTTGCCAGCAAGTTTGGAAAGTATAGGGTATAATGCCTTTTTTGGCACGCCATGGCTGAGCGGCCTACAAAACACAAGTAAAGGTATTGCAACAGCAAGTGATGAAGTAACAAAATTTGTAATAGATGCCCCAGAAACAATTACTGATGACGAATTGGATTTGACAAATGTCAAAGTTATTGCAGGCAGAGCCTTTGAGAATTGCAACCAATTAAATAGCATCACCATACCAGATAGTGTGATACGTATAGGAAATTATGCCTTTATACCTTGTAACAATTTAACATCGGTTACTTTTGAAGATAATGGCAGTGTGTGGGCAATCGATATTGGCGGTGTCGAAACGCAAGTTGATGTCAGCAAGTATACACAAAGTGAACTTGCAACACTTTTAACTGACACTTACCGAGATTTCATCTGGACAAAAAATGTGTAAGGTTTAAAATAAAAAACACGCAAACATATGAGAGTTTTGCGTGTTTTTTATTTTTTAAGAGTGCAAAGGTATATTTCTCCATTTTTGCTATTGGTGATTTTTTTGCTTTCAAATGTTCGTGTGACATATTTTTTTCCGTCGTCTGACACACATTCGGCTAAAATTTGAGTGATGTATTTTTTCTCTTTGGCAAGAGAGTTGATTTTGTCAAAAAGTGCGTTTGTCAAAATCTTAATTGTTTCGCCATTTTGGCATTTTTTGTCAACAACAATTGACATTAGTAGGCACAAGTTTTCTCCTTTATGATACGGCAAAATGTCACTAGCGTCAATTTCATAATCGGACATTTCTCCGTTTTTGAATTTTTCAAAGCACGCTGGCGTGAGTGGGACAAAGTTAATGTATCCCGCCATTTCTTCGTTGTCATAAATTGCGATGTACATATCTGGGCAGGTGTCAAGCCACTGTTTGCACTTTTCGAGTGAGCCCATAAGTGTTTCGTCTTTGTATGTTTTCTTATCTAATTCAATTGCCTGTTTTAGTTCACTCTCATTAGTAATCGGTTTTATTTTCATAAATACAGTTTACATAATATTATGAAAAAAGTAAATTGTTTTGGTGTTCACAAAGACGCAAATATGTATATTGACTAGAAAATAAAAACAATGTATAATCAAAACATAAGGAACGGGTTAAAAATGGTTAAAAGAGATATGAGCGGAATGGACTTAAAAGAAATACTTTCACAAGCGTCTTCTGATTTTGTGCAAGAATATTCAAATTTGACAATGTATTTATCCTCTCAACTAGGTGGCGAATTTCAAAAAGAAGATGAAATCAAAGGAGAGACATTTGATGAAAAATATATGCATAAGATAAACCTTTTTTATTCTTACTTGGTAGACAATGAAAAAGATTTTGATTTTACTGAAAAAGATGTTGAAATGATTTCAATGCGATTATTTGTAATGCTTGATTTGATAAAAAGGCAAACCATACAATGCAACCCAAAAACTGCAATTTACTATGTATCTTCGTATTTTATTGATAAACCTTATCAACTAAGAGTTGTTGTTTATGAGTATATGAAAAATTTTTATTGTAAGAATTATGTCGAAAAAAAATTAAGCCAAAAGTTTTTTATGCTTTTGAAAAAGCATTTAAATATAAAACAAACAAGGTTTGGTGGTGGAGACACTGGGCATATTATGTTACCTTCGATACGTTTGCCTTTAAGCTTTTCCAAAATGTTTGGAACATATGAAGAACTCTCCGAAATGGGCTTAACACCAGACGAGTATGTGAGATATATTTTCCAACAATATAGTACATGGCGAAAAAACGAAATTGAAAAGATGCAAAAAGAAATGAAAAAACAAAAAACTCATGAAGAAGACGGTTTTGAAATGTAATTTAAAAAAAACACATTTTATTTTTTTTAAAAAGCTGTAAAAGTAAAAGGTTTGAACTTAGATGCTTTGCTTTCGGCAGTTTGGCTATCTTTTTTGTTTTAATGAATAATAGCTAAATACCACAAATATATTATAGTATGAAATTTTTGGTAATAAAGAAGAAAGCCATTTATATATTTCTTGCAATTTTGCTGGCAGTTTTGTGTGCAGTTTCATTTATGGTTGTTTCGACATCAAGTCCAAAGCCTATGTATACCATCGTCATAGATGCAGGGCATGGAGGCATTGACAACGGCTCAATTGGTTACAGTGGCACGCTTGAAAGTGAAATAAATTTATGGTATGCAAAAACTCTGCAACAGTACTGCACAGAGTTTGGTTTTTTTGTCACCATGACACGCTCAAACGACAACGGACTTTATAGTCCATTTGCCAAAAACAAGAAAAAAGACGACATGAAGCAAAGGCAAAAGATAATTGAAAATACTTCGCCTGATATCGTTATTAGCATACATATGAACAGTTTTCCCGAAAGTTCTTCTCGTGGGGCGCAGGTGTTTTATGCAAAAGACAGTGAGGCGGGCAAACTTTTAGCTGACAGCATACAAGACCAGTTTGTTAAAAATCTCGTCAAGCCAAGACAAAGTAGTGAGGTGGGTGATTATTACATAGTTAACTGCACAACTGCACCAAGCGTCATTGTGGAGTGTGGTTTTGTTTCAAATCCAGAAGAAGAACAACTCTTACTTCAAGAAGACTACAAAGACAAAGTTTGTTACAGCGTGGTTTGCGGTATATTAAAATATTTAATGATAAATTAAATTTATTTTAAAGCTTTAAATCTGCCTTACTTATTGCAGACTCAAATTTTTCCAACAGTGTTTTGTTGGCAAAGGCATAAAAGCCATATTGTTTATTGGCATACATACAGCCACCAGCCATTTCAATCAAAAACTGACCTGGGGCAATATCCCAAGCATTTTTTGAAAATATGATATAAAGGTCGCACTTGCCATCTGCAAGGTATGCACTGCTTACGCAAGAAGTGCCAATTAAGCGTAGTCTTTTACAATTTTCGCTTAAATACTGAATGTATTTTTGTTGGTCTTTCATATATGACGCTGAAAAATCTCCTAACAAAACAATGCTATCACAAAGTTCTTTTTCGTCTGAAACAAATATTCTTTTGCCATTTCTATAGGCGCCAAACTTATTTGCATAGTAAACATCTTTTAGCGCCGGAACAATCAAAACAGATATTAGTATTTTGTCATCTTCTTTTAGACAAAGCTGTGTTCCATATAGTGGTATGTTGTGCTTAAAGTTGCAAGTGCCGTCAATTGGGTCAACAACAAAAGCGTACTTGTTGTTGTTTGATATTTTTTGCTCTTCACCAATAAAAGAAAATTCGGGGAATATCTTCTTGCATTTTTTCAGAATGTAGTTTTGTGTTTCAATATCCCTATTAGTGACATCGTCACCTTCAAACTTGTGGCGAGAAGAAACTTCATAAAATGAATGTTTGTAATATTGTTTTGTTGCCGATTTTGCAATTTTTATTAGTTTTTTTGTTATTTTTTTAATTTTTTTATCTTCCATAATAAATATATTATATCAAAAAATATTATTAAAAAAAATGAAAAAAGCCAATTACATTTAAAATATTGTTATTTTTTTTAAATTCTATGTGATATAATATTGATATGACAACACTTGAAATTGTTTTTTTATCATTGTTTTTGGTAATTAGTATAACTTTTTTATACCTTTTATTTTCAAGCGAAATAAAATATATTTTGACATTAAAAAGAAATTGTTTTTTTGGAAGAATAATATATAAATATACAATAAAAAATAAAAATAAATACAGCATTGACCTTTCTTGGTGGCAAAACAATGAGTATGAAGAAGTTGAAATTACTTCAAAAGATAATTTAAAATTACACGGATATTTTTTACATAAAAATGACAAAAAAATTGCCATTGTGGTGCATGGCTATGGAACGCGTGCTTTTGCTATGCAACAATATGTCAAAATGTTTTATGACGAAGGTTACTCCGTGCTTGCAATTGACAATCGCGCACACGGCAAAAGTCAAGGCAAGTGCATTACTATGGGCTATTTTGAACACATTGATTTGTCCTCATGGGTTGACTACACTGTGAAAAGATATTCTGACTGTGAAATTGTGGTGTTTGGTCTTAGTATGGGCGGGGCGACTGTCTGCCTTTACAGTGGTGACAAAAAGCCTAAAAATGTCAAGGCGATAATAAGCGACTGTGCATACTCAAGTGCCTATGATGTTGTCCAAAGTCTTTGCGAGCAAAGCATTATTTTAAACTTCTTTCCGTCACTTTTTGTGTACAATCTATATTTAAAGTATCGTGCAAAGTTTAGACTGTCAGACATTGATGTAAAAAGTGCAATAAATAAGTGCGATGTGCCAATACTTTTAATTCACGGAAGTCGTGACAAGTTCGTGCCTTTTTATATGCAAGAAGTTTTATTCAAAAATGCGCCAGCACATTTATGTCAAAAATATGTGGTGAATGGTGCAGGGCACGCTGAGAGTATGACCACTGCAAAAGAGGAGTACATAAAAACAGTGAAACAATTTTTGAAAAATAACACATAATATCTTCATGGGATATTATAATTATCACGCAAAAATAAAACAAAAAATAAAGGCGGGCGAACTTGTGAAATTTGAGTTTGTCGATAACTACAAAACATATTCGCCATGCCTTGTACTTTATTTCGTTGACGGGAGTGTGTATCCAATAAAAGAGTATATGTTTGATGAATATATCAAAATTTTGCAACCTTTTTTAAATTAACACTTTTATTTTTTTTGTTATGATGTTATACTTTTTTTCATGATGCAAAAAAACTCAAAAAAAGACATAAGAACATACACCATTGTGCTTTTAAGTATTGCAATAATGATACTGTTTAAATTTATCGCACCACCAAGTGGGCTAAACTCAAACTCAATGGCTGTTATTGGAATTTTTATTGGCACACTAATTTTGTGGCTATTCGTTTCTATTGACTGGCCAAGTCTTTTGTGCATAATCATGCTTGGTGTGCTGGGCGGACTTGACTTTAAGTCACTTTTTGCTTCAAGTTTTGGAAGTGATACATTTATCTTTTTGTTTACAACATTCATAGCAACATATGCCATTTCAAAAACAAATTTAATTAAAAACATATCCATTTGGTTTGTCACAAATCGTCTTGCAAGAAAAGGACCTTGGTGGTTTGTCACTATGTTTTTCTTTGGCGTAATTTTGCTTGGGTGCTTTATGTCACCAACTGTGCTCTTCGTTGTGCTTTTGCCAATTCTTGAAAACATACTTAAAATGGCGAAAATAGAAAAACATTCAAAACTTTCAAGTATGCTTATGATGGGCCTTGCTTTTTGTGTGTCCATATCGTCTGGAATGACGCCAATTGCTCATGTTTTTCCAGTTATCAGCTTTGGTATTTATGAAAACATTACAAAAAGCGCAATAGACTATGCGTCATATATGGCAATGGCTATTCCTATCGGCATTGTATTGACTTTGATTATGATACTTGTGTTTAGGTTTGTGCTAAGGCCAGATGTGAGTAAACTTAAATGCGTAGACAGCGAAGAACTTAAAAAGCAAAAGTCAAAACTTACTAAAAAAGACATAATTACACTTGTTATTTTTTGTTTGATGATTGCAATTTGGGTTGTGCCAAGTTTGCTACAAAATGTTTGGGAAGATTTTTATAAACTATTCAGCAGTTACACAACTGCGTTTGCGTCGCTTGTTGGTGTTGTTGTTATGTGCATAATAAAAGTTGATGGCAAGCCACTTGTGTCAATAAAAGAAGCAACAAACGGCAATGTGCCATTTTCAAGCTTAGTTATGTGCGCAGGGACTTTGGCACTAAGCGGAGCGCTCACAAATGACAACATAGGCATAGTTAATTACATAACACAAAATTTAAGCTCTTCGCTTGCTGTGCTTTCGCCATATTTACTTATTGTTATTTTTACGCTTTGGGCGATTGTTCAAACAAACTTTTCGTCAAACATGGTCACAGCAACAGTCGTCACGACGGTTGCAGTACCTATCATGCTTGCCGTGACTAGCGCTGGTTCGCTCAATGTGACGGCGACAGTTGTTTGTATTGTCGGTATGCTATCGGCATATGCGTTTATGACGCCACCAAGTATGCCACACATTGCAATAGCAAGTTCAAGCGAGTGGTCAAGCACAAAACATTTTTTAATTTACGGCACAATTTTTGCTATTGTTGCACTTTTGCTTTCAATAAGCTTGGGATATTTTATAGGAATAATGGTATTTTAGGAGAATTTTATGGATTTACAACAATTACGGGAAAAGATTGAAAAGATAGACAAAAAGCTTGCATCGCTTTTTGAAGAGAGAATGAAGGTGATTGAAGAAGTCAGGGTTTATAAAAACAGCAACAACATTCCAGTCTACGACTCTGACAGAGAAAGGGATATGCACAAAAAATATGAAGACTATATAACAGATAAAAATTTGATGTCTTATTACATCATGTTTCTAGAAAGTGTGCTTTTGATTTCAAAAAATTATATGTATGACAAAAATCAAGACAAATTGTCTTGAATTTTTATGTCAAGTAGTGGTATACTTTATAAGTTTTTATTATTAGGATGTTTTATTTATATAGGAGTACTTTATGAAAAACGAGAAGATAAGAAATGTAGCAATAATAGCCCACGTTGACCACGGCAAAACTTCACTTGTCAATGAAATGCTAAAACAAGGCAATGTTTTTCGTGATAATCAAGTGGTTGAAGACAGAGTAATGGACTCAAATGCAATAGAGCGTGAAAGGGGAATAACAATTCTTTCAAAAAATTGCAGTTGTCAATATAAAGGCGTGAAAATCAACATTGTCGACACCCCAGGACACGCAGACTTTGGTGGAGAAGTAGAGAGAGTTCTCAAAATGGTCGACGGTGTTCTTTTGGTAGTTGACGCTTTTGAAGGACCAATGCCACAGACTCGCTTTGTGCTTGAACACGCACTTAAACTCAACTTGAAAGTTGTTGTTGTTATCAACAAAATAGATAGACCTGATGCAAGAATAAGTGAAGTTGTTGATGAGGTTTTGGAACTATTTATGGACCTTAACGCAAGCGACGAACAACTTGACTCTCCTTTTGTGTTTGCTTCGGCAAGAACAGGGAAGGCAAGCCTTGATATGAATACACCTGGCGAAAACTTCATGCCACTTTTTGAAACAATACTTTCTCATATTCCAGCACCAGAGGGCGAGAGCGATGCACCACTTAGAATGCTTGTTTCATCTTGTGAACACAATGACTATGTCGGCAAACTTGCAATAGGAAAAATTGAAAGGGGAAGCGTTAAAGTTGGCGACAACATCGTGCTTTGCAACTACCACGACAGTGCAAAAAATTCAAAAGGCAAAATTGTTTCACTTTTCACCTATAAAGGTTTAAAGCGTGAGCAAATTCAAAGTGCTGAGTTTGGTGATATTGTTTGTATTGCGGGACTTGAAGATGTGCAAATAGGTGATACAATCTGTGCCCCAGAAGATGTCACCCCACTCGAATTCGTTAAAATTGCAGAGCCAAGTGTTGAAATGACATTTTTGGTCAACAACAGCCCATTTGCGGGCAAAGAGGGCAAGTTTGTCACAAGTAGACACCTTCGTGAAAGACTTTACAAAGAGGCAGTCAAAGACCTTTCACTTCGTGTGAGCGACACATCAAGCGCCGAGGCGTTCACAGTTTGCGGACGTGGTGAAATGCACCTTAGTATTCTCATTGAAAATATGCGTCGTGACGGCTATGAATTCCAAGTCAGTATGCCAAGAGTTAGGTTCAAAACAATTGACGGCAAAAAGTGTGAGCCAATAGACATTGTCACACTTGACGTACCAGCAGACAGCGTTGGAACAGTAATGAATAAAATGGCAATAAGAAAAGGCGAACTTATAAAGATGACTCCAAAAGGCTCACGCATGAAGATGGAATTTTATATCCCAGAGCGTGGACTATTTGGCTACAAGAGTGAGCTTTTGACCGACACGAAAGGTGAAGGAATCATGGCATCTACGTTCTATGACTACGAGCCATATAAGGGCGAGATAGATAGGCGTGTTTATGGTTCACTTATTGCATACGAAACAGGTGAAGCCATTGTCTATGGACTTTTCAATGCTCAGGAGCGTGGTGAGCTTTTCATCACCCCAGGCACAAAGGTTTATGGCGGAATGGTTGTTGGAAGAAATCCAAAAGGCGACGACCTTGTTGTCAATGTATGCAAGCGTAAACACCTTTCAAACTGCCGTTCAAGTGCATCAGATGATGCTTTAAGACTTGAAACACCAGTTGTTATGAGTCTTGAAGACTGTCTTGAATTTTTGGCTGATGACGAATATTTGGAAGTTACGCCAAAAAGTGTTAGAATAAGAAAGATAATTCTTGACCACAATATGCGTCTTCGTGAGCGTGGCAAGATGCTCAGAGGTGAAAATGAATAAAAAAGACACCGAAAATGACATAAAAAGGCAAAGAGCGCACGATATGAAAGTGAACATAAAGCGCATTTGGATATGCGTGGCAATTTTGATACCAGTGTTCATACTTTTGACATATGTGTTCTCTTTTGCAATAAAAAGCGTGGTGCTTATCATGCTTTTAAATATCATTATTGGTGGCTTAATATGTTTACTTGTTTACATCATTTCTGATAAAATAGAACAAAAAAGAAGAACAAAAGAACTTTTGGATCCGGACAATGATGATCCGTTTTCAGATTAAAAGGGGTAATTATGGCATTAGCAAATGTAAAAACCATGCCACACAGCATTGAGGCTGAGCAATCAGTGCTTGCCTGTATGCTTATTGACAACAATGTCGTCACAAAAATCACATCAAGGCTTTCGTCGTCGGACTTTTATAGCGAGGCACACAAAAGCATATATGAGTCTATGATTGAACTCAATAACACAAACCAGCCAATAGATTTTGTCACAGTTGTTGATAGGCTTGAAAAAGACAACACTCTTCCACAAGTTGGTGGTGCTGACTACATAAACACCTTGACAACTGCACTTCCAAGTGCGGCAAACTTTTCAATCTACGTTGACATTGTCAAAAGGGACAGCCTTCTTCGTGCACTCATAAGCGTTTCGAACCAAATAGCAGAAACAGCGTACTCATCTGATGACGGACAAAAGACACTTGAATATGCCGAGGGGCTTATTTATCAACTAGCAGAAAAGCAACAACAAAGCGACCTTGAACACATTGCTCCAGCGCTTAGTGAAGCGATATCGAACATGGACGAAATTGCCAAAAACGGCGGAAAAATCAAAGGTATTTCGTCGGGCATTACTGAGTTTGATAAACTCACAAACGGACTTCAAAATAGTGACCTTATTTTGCTTGCAGCGCGTCCCGGTGTTGGTAAAACTTCTTTTGCGTTAAACATTGCTATAAATGCTTGTTTAACTCAAAACAAAACTTGTGCAATATTCTCACTTGAAATGCCACGCATCCAACTTGCTCAGCGTGCAATATGCAGTGTTGCAAAAGTTAGCATGAGTAAAGCAAAAAATGGAACACTTACGGCAGAAGATTGGAAGTATATTTGGACAGCAAACAAAAAGCTCAGCGAAGCCAAGATTTATATTGATGACTCTTCAATGAATAGACCAAACGACATCTTGGACAAGTGTCGAAGATTAAAAAGAGAAAAAGGACTTGATATCGTTGTTATCGACTATCTTCAACTTATGACAGGAATGACCAAGACCGACAATCGTCAGCAAGAGATAAGCGAAATAACAAGATACTTAAAAATTACGGCAAAAGAACTCAATGTGCCAATCATACTTTTGTCACAGCTAAGCCGTGCCATTGAACAGCGTAAAGACCACAAGCCAATGCTAAGTGACCTTCGTGAGTCGGGCGCAATCGAGCAAGATGCAGATATCGTTCTTTTCATTGATAACCCAGACAAATATAATGATGTTGTCAACCCAAATGAACCAGGAATATGCGAACTTGTGGTTGCAAAGCATAGAAATGGTGAAACGGGGAATATCAAGATGAGATGGGTGCCAGAGTACACATTGTTTGTTGACCCTGATAAACGCATCGAAAAGCGTGACTATGGCGATGCCGTTAAAGTTGTGCCTGACGGTGCATACGGTGGAGAGCCAGAGAGTAGTGACCAAGACCTTAAAGATTTTGACTTTGACGAAGTTGCTACGGCATTCAACGACAAAAAAATTGACTAATTTGTTTAATTTATTATGACAAAAATCCAAATATATAATATTTTGAAAATAAGTTTAATAGCAGTTGCCATCATGTTTGGTTTTGAACTGCTATTTAGTTTCGACTCAATAACAGACGCCATATCAAGCTATATCGCTAGCATGCATGGCGTCGTTCTTTATTTAATAATATATTTGATTATGGTAATTCAAGTTTGTTTTATACCAATTCCTGTGTATGTAGTTGTCAATGCCTGCATACTAATTGAAAGCATAAATTTGTCACTAAATAGTGCTGACGGTTGGATATTTATTGCAGTTACAATGCTTGCATATATGACGGGAGTTGCCATTGCCTATCTTCTTGGCTTAAAGTTTGGAAG
>CALWTG010000026.1 GCA_944384385.1 uncultured Clostridia bacterium
ACCATACAGTCACTGCCAATAACCAATCTGTCACCACTTGTTTTATCAAAAACTTCTTGCGCTTTTTGAAGAGAAAGGCTTTCGCAAAGTTTGGACATACTCATATTTTGAGTCATGTCCTCTTCTTTTGTTGGAACAATAACTTCAAACTCCTTGACCATTTGGGAAACAAGAGTTTGTCTTCTTGGTGACGATGAAGCAAGAATAACTTTCATATTGTCTCCTTTGAATAAAGATATATTAAATGTTTTTTAAGCTTTTGTAAATAGTTTTAATTTTCTATATCAAATAAGTTGATAACATTTAGTCCTTTTTTCTCTGCGTATTTCATTATGCTTTTTGCTCCACTGTTTGACAAATTGTTGTCAACATAGCAAATAAGGGTATCACATTCGTCAATCATTTTTTTATTGCTGTATGTTATTCTTCGTTTAAAAAATATATTTTCTATTTCATACATTAAAGTTTTCACATCGCTATACGGCACATACTCATGATATTTTTTTATTTTTTCAAGGCTGGTAATAACAACTTCAATTTGAATTTGTTTATAAATTGTTTTAAGTTTTCTCAAAACTTTCAAAACAAGTTCGTCAAATTGTCCATGAGAACCGACAATAAAAGAAAGACAACCACATTTGATTTGTTTTTCTATTGCCTTTTCTAAACATTCGTCAATATTTTTTAAAAGTATTCTATGTCCTATAAAAGTTGTTTTCATAATTTTTAACCACATTGGTATATATTTACTATCATTATACACATTATATCAAAAATAGCAAACAACAATATAAATTTACCAATATCATTCACATATTTATTTTTATTTAATTATTAAAATATTTTTGTGGAGAATATATGAAAAATATTAAACAAAATAGGCAATTTTTGATAAACAGACTTGGACAACTGAGAAACAGAGCGGGACTTTCGGCACGAGAACTATCTGGACAAATGGGAAAATCTGACGCATATATTGCAAAATTTGAAAATGGAGATTTTTCAATTCCTGTTGAAGTTCTTTTTGATGCAGTAGAGATTTGTAATAGTAGCATGGAAGAATTTTTTTGGAGTGACATTGAAAAGTACTCAGAACAAAAACAATTATTGTCAATATACGAAAGCTTGTCCGATGAAAGTAAAAAGGTTTTATGGAATTTAATTAAAAATTTAAAATAATTTTAAATAGGAATATTAAATTGACTTTAAAAAAGTTTTGTTTTTATAGTTTGTGTTGATTTATTGCCATAAGGAGATTTAATGAAAATAAGTTCGGCAGTCGCTAAAAGACTAAGTGACATCTTACGACAAAGGAATATGTCATTTTATAGGTTAGAAAAGATTACCTTAATACCTCACAATACAATGAAGACACTAATGAGAGAATCAAATAAAGGTGTGAACTTAAAAACGGTTATGCAAATTTCGAGAGGACTAAATATGTCTTTAAAAGATTTTTTTGATGACCCAGTCTTTGAAAGTGACGACCTAGAAATTGAATAAAAACCCAAAATTAGCACTCTAAGGCTCAAAAAGTTAGCACTAAACACTTGACATTGCTAATATAATGTGATATAACGCACCTGTCATTTGTATAATTGGATATAATAACATTGTACAAATAAAAGGAGAAAGATATGAATTTAAATAACTATACACAAAGCAGTGTCAATATACTTAACTCTGCGCAAAGTTTAGCGCAACAGTTACAAAATTCACAACTTGAGCCAGAGCATATCGTTTATGAAATGCTTGCTCAGCGTACACTTATTTATGACATATTAAAGAAGATGGATGTTGATGTCACTCGTCTTCAAAGCGATGTCAAAAACATACTTGACGGAATGTCAAAAGTGAGTGGACAAGGTGAAGTCTATGCGTCAAGCACTCTTGTCAAAGTGCTTAATTTTGCCGAGCAGACTGCAAAGAATATGAAAGATGAATATGTTTCGCTTGAACACATATTTTTGGGCGTACTAGAAAATTTGACTGGAAAACTCAAAGATGTTTTCAAAGCGCACAACATAAACAAAAATAATTTTATCAAGCAGTTGTCGCAAGTTCGTGGCAACCAGCGTGTCACAACCGACAACCCAGAAGACACATACAGTGTTCTTGAAAAATACGGGACAGAACTTGTCGCTCTTGCAAAAGAGCAAAAAATTGACCCAGTCATTGGCAGGGATAACGAGATAAGAAACACAATTCGTATTCTTTCAAGAAAGACCAAAAACAACCCAGTGCTTATTGGTGAGGCTGGTGTCGGAAAAACTGCAATTGTTGAAGGGCTTGCAATAAGAATTGCTAACGGCGATGTTCCAAACTCATTGAGAAACAGAAAAATATTCTCACTAGATATGGGCTCACTTGTTGCTGGTGCAAAGTATAGAGGTGAGTTTGAAGAAAGACTAAAAGCAGTTTTAAACGAAATCAAGAAGTCGGAAGGCGAGATAATAATGTTCATAGATGAACTTCACACCATTGTTGGCGCTGGTAAGACCGAAGGAGCAATGGACGCAGGCAACCTTTTAAAGCCAATGCTTGCGCGTGGTGAACTTCACTGCATAGGAGCAACAACTCTTGACGAATACCATAAATACATTGAAAAAGACCCAGCACTTGAGCGTCGTTTTCAACCTGTTATGGTAGACGAGCCAAGTGTTGAAGATACCATTGCAATACTTCGTGGACTCAAAGAGAGATACGAGGTATTCCATGGCGTTAAAATAAGCGACGGTGCGTTAATTTCTGCTGCAACTCTTTCAAACAGGTACATCACCGACAGATTTTTGCCAGATAAGGCGATTGACCTTGTCGATGAAGCTTGTGCAATGGTTAAGAGCGAAATAGACAGTATGCCAACAGAGATGGACGACATTCGACACAAACTAATCAAGCTTGAAATTGAGCGTGAAGCACTTAAAAAAGAAACAGATAAACTTTCAAAAGAACATCTGGAAACAATAAACAAACAGCACGCAGAACTTAAAAGCCAGTTTGATGCACTTTCTGCAAAGTGGCAAAATGAGAAAAAGAACATTGACGAAATAAACAGCGTCAAAGCAGACATTGAAAAGACCAATGGAGAAATAGAGCGTGCAGAAAGGGAGTATGATTTAAACAAAGCGGCAATGCTCAAATATGACAAACTTCCAAAACTTCAACAAAAGTTATCTGAACTTGAAAAAAATGAAGATAACAGTATGTTAAAAAGCAAAGTCACCGAAGAAGAAATTGCACAAATTGTCAGCCGTTGGACACAAATCCCACTAACAAAACTTCTTCAAAGCGATAAAGACAAACTTTTGAATATGGAAAGTGAACTTCATAAACGCATAATCGGACAAGACGAAGCAGTCAAAAAAGTTTGCGATGCAATACTTAGGTCAAGGGCAGGAATCAGTGACCCAAATAGACCAATTGGTTCGTTTATGTTCCTTGGCCCAACAGGTGTTGGTAAGACTGAGCTATGCAAAGCACTTTGCGAAAATCTTTTTGATACCGAAAAGAACTTAATCAGAATAGATATGTCGGAATATATGGAAAAGTATTCTGTATCTCGTCTTCTTGGTGCGCCACCAGGATATGTTGGTTATGAAGAAGGCGGACAACTCACTGAACAGGTGAGAAGAAAACCATACAGCGTCATACTTTTTGATGAGATAGAAAAGGCACACAAAGATGTGTTTAATGTTCTACTCCAAATTCTTGATGACGGAAGAGTCACAGACGGACAGGGTAGAACAGTTGATTTTAAAAACACAATAATCATTTTGACTTCAAACCTTGGTGCAGACGAAATTATGCAGGGCATACAAAGAGATGGCACGCTTAGTGAGAAGTGTATTGAAAATGTCAACACGCTTTTAAAGGGATATTTTAGACCTGAATTTTTGAACAGGCTTGATGAGATAATATTCTTTAAACCTCTCACAAAAGACCAGATAGGTAAAATCGTTGACCTTCAACTTGACAAACTTGCACAGCGTCTTATGGATAGACAACTTAAACTTGTTGTGACAAATAAGGCAAAAGACTATATCATCGACCAAGGCTATGACATAAGTTATGGAGCAAGACCACTAAAAAGATATATTCAAAACAACATTGAAACGCTTGTTGCAAAATATATGCTTTCTTCTGACCTTGCACCAGATAGCACTGTCACAGTTGATGCTAATGAAGACGGAATTAAGGTATATTAAAGAAAATATTGACGCTCACGCAAACGATGTTTGCAATATGCGAAAGCAATACGCTTTCGCATATTTTTTTTGCTTTCGGCAAAAAAGTGAGCGTCAGCGCTTTACTATATACAATAGCTATTAAATATAGTTGACAATATTATTAAATTGAAATAATCTAAAAATGATAAAAAAAAGGGGAAAATTATGCGAGTAAAAAAAGTAAGCTTTTTAATGGCGTTTTTTCTATGCTTTACATTTATGTTTTCAGGGTGTGGATACAACGCACAAGAGAAACTGGACGATATGATACAAACAAGTTACACTGAGATTGATGATGTACTATGTCCAATTTATGACAGTATTGTTACAGATGTTCTTGGGAAAGTCTATGACCAAGGCAAAAATTATGTAGCTTATCATATGTGGGACCTTGGAGAGATACAAAATGACGGAATAAAAGACTTAAAGCTTGCAATGCTTTATCAAAAAGACGGAGCTCAATACTATATTGTTTACGATGTTACATTAAACAAGACTATTAAAATAAAAAAACTTTTATCAACATCAATAAAAAGTGACGACTATGTTTTTGAACCAATATATGTCTACAATTTTCAACAAGACAATTATGCAAAAGTAGGCACAGAAAGAATAGAAAAAACTTCTTTTCTTTCTCAAACATTAAACGCAAAAACAAATACAGGGTTTGGTAATCTTCCAGAGAGTTTAAATGGTGGCACACTTGAATTTGGTGAAACACTTGCACTCCCAATTCCAGAGCTTCCAGAAGGAGATTATGCTTATAGTGTTGACTATCGTGGACCTATCGGAGGTTTAATCACAAAAGAGATATTCCAGCCAAAGAGAGAGGGAACATATACAATAGTTTATTCTCTCTATCAAACTTCAAACCCAACCGAAGTAGTTGACCAAAAAGAGTTCACTCTTGAAGTCAAGGACACAACAAACCCAACAGTTCGTGTTGAATGGGACCTTGACGCTTCATATAAAAAAGGTGAAAGTGTTATGATACCAGTATTTACAGCAGATGATTATTCTGGTATCAATCTTGATGACTCATCAATTGTCATTTCTACAAAAAGTTCATTCAGAAGAACAATAAATGGCGACGAAATGGCGACAGAGTTTGAAAAAGGAGAAAATGGTGATTTGTATGTTCCACTAAACTACAATGAAGTTTACACAGTAACATACACAGTCTACGACAATTCAAAAGCTCAAAATTCAACAATAATTACAAAGACAATAAATGTTGGTGATCTTGTCGACCCAACCATCACACTTTTAGACAGCTTTATCCCATCAAATGTAAAGATTGATACAATATTGACGCTTAACATCGCTGGAACAAAAGTGACAGACATAAACGGCGACGGTGAGTTCGTTGAGTTTACAGATGAGCAAATCAAAGATAGAATTAGTATCAAGGTTGTTGGTCCAAACAATGAAACGCTTGAGAACTTGAATGTTGACGAGAATAATGTTGTCATTAAAGATGGCGTATTTAAGTATTATATTGATTCTGTTGGAACATATACAGTTACAATCAGCTTCAAAGATGACGCAGGAAGAACAGGGGAAGTAACAAGGACATTTATAGTGGCTGAGAATACGCCAAGTGGCATAAACTCATATGCAGAGCAAATCATAGACTATCTTGATGACGGTACAAGACTTGCAAAAATTGATGTTAAAAATGTAATTGCACTAAACATAGTCGAAGATTTGGGTACAATATCAATAGAAAACGAAGAGATAAGGTGTTTAAGAGTTGTTTCGTTTTCAACAAAGGGAATTCGTGATTATGTTGTTCATATTCCAAATGTTTCAAATTCTCAAATATCAGACTGTATAGAACAAAATGATGTGGTTTTGTACCATATTTACAAAGAATATAATTTTTCAAAAAATGTTATAGGATGGTTGTAAAAAAACCAAAAAATTAGGAGAACATAAAAGTTGCCCTAATTTTTTATTTTTATAATGCTTGAAAAAAAGTCTTGCGTAATATATACTTAAAATAAGTAGGATAAAAATGAAGAGTATATATACATATTACAAAGAAAGACTTATTGAAATAAGTGGTAAAAACAGAAGTTTGTATTTAAAGTCGTTCAACAAAAAGAACGGCTATGATATTGGAAGAATTTTGACTTTTGACCAAGACAAGATTGCAAGACTTGTCGATATTTTTTGGAACGGCAAAAATGTCGTCTACACTCTTGTAGGAAAAGACACAAAAGACGATATTGTCAAAGCGTCAAATATTCAACTTAGATTTCCAGACAAAACTTTTGAAAACGACAAGGAAAAAGCAAAGTATGAGCGTCAAAAAAGAGAGTACTCAAGGCGCGTTGTTCAAAGTGAAGTGACATCGCTCAAAGCACTCAAACGCGAAATAGACGAAATTGAGAAAGAAACGGGAAGATATGAGTTATTTTTATGCTATCCTTTTGTTTACGGAACGCTAAAAAATTACTCTTTCAAAGCACCACTTATCATGTTTCCAGTTGTCATTGATGTCGTTGACGAAAACACAGTCAACATTTATCCAAAAGCTGGCGAAAATGTTCAGTTAAACAAAGCTCTTTTGCTTGCGTTTGCCGACGCTCTTCACCTTAACCTAGAAGATTTGGAAATGGAGTATGATTGTCTTGGCTCACACTTCAAAGACATTTCAGCGCTCATTGCATACTTAAAAGACTTTGGAATAAAAATTGAATATTCAGCAAGAAAAAAAGTTTTTGATTTTAACCACTATGGCGAACCGGGTAACCTAGACGCACCAGAAGTTAAACACACTTGTCTTCTTGCTCGTTGCAGTCTTGCAAACTCAATATACTCCGACTATTCAAGTTTGGAGAAAAAACATCTTGCAAACGACAGCATAAACGAACTTTTAAACACGAAAAAGATAAAGCACAAACAACAAAAATGTGAAAACTTGTATTTAATAAACAATGTTGACTATGCCCAAGAACAGGTTGTAAGAAAAGTCAATGAGCAGGGCAACATGGTTATATATGGCCCACCAGGTACAGGAAAAAGCCAGACCATTGTAAATGTCATTTCTGACGCAATATGCAAAGGCAAAAAAGTGCTTGTTGTTTCTCAGAAAAAGGCAGCAATGGAAGTTGTGTTCAACAGGCTTGGCAATTTGAATCAAAAAGCTATGTTTTTGATTGACGCAGAAAAAGAGAAGAGAAACTTCTACGAAAGATGTTTCAAAACGCACACCATAGCCGAAGGCATGACATATGACGAAAATTTGTTTAAAGAGTATGACGACATTACTCAAAAATTGAATAGCGAGATTAACAACTTAAACATAATATCCGATGTTTTGACACAAAAGACAGATTTTGGCATTTCTCTTCAAACAATGTACTATAACTCTTTCAAAATTGGAAAAAAGAGCGGGGAGTATTCAATATACAAAGCTATGCTCAAAGATAAAGCTCTTATGAAGCTAAATTACGAAGAGCTTTCCTCAGCACTTGAAATTGTAAATGAAAAGAACAAGGCGGAGATATATTATAACTTTGTTGAAGAAAAGAAGAAAAACCCATTCATCGACCACCTAAAAAGTGACCTAAGCGTCCACGATGTTGCACTTGCTCAGTCAAAGCTTCGAGAACTTTGCTCTGAGCGTATTGCACTTTTTGACCTTGCTAACCACAAATATTCACGTGAGATTTTGACATATTACTCCCGTGCAAAAAATTATCAGGATATGAAACCGCTTGCAAAGATGATTGCACGCTTTGAACAGCCAAAGACATACAGTATGTTAAAAACAAGCTATGTTGTTCTTCCTATGTACCCATTTGCAAAAGCAAAGATGAACGAAGTTGAAAACAAAATTTACGCCACCTTTAAAGACACTTTGTCAGCAATAGATGAATACATATCGGGCTATGAATTTTTGAAAAACATATTGTCAGACAGTGGCTATGTTATGGCGATAGACGGCATTTTGAACGGCAACAGTCAAGTTCTTAAACTTCTTTTAAACGCCGTTGAAAACTATATTGAGCAAAGAGATGTTTTGACACTACTTGAAGGCCTTTCAAAAGACCAAAAAGTTGTTTTGGACTTTGCCTATAAAAATTCAAGCAACTATGCAAAATACAAATACACGCTTGAAAAGTTGTTGCCAATAAGGATATATCACGAAGTGGTGAAATATGAGGACAGCGAAAAACAAACGCTTTCACATATCGTCGACTTTGAAAATATTCGTGCAAGAATTGTCACACTAAAACAAAAGCAAAACGAATTAAGCAAAAAGATAGCACTTCAAAGTTTTTGTCCAGAGTACCAAAAACTTATGGACGGTTCGCCAAAGAGCAAGGACTTTTTGTATCAAATTTCGAAAAAACAAAACTTTTGGCCAATCAGAAAGACGATGGAAG
Source organism: uncultured Clostridia bacterium (assembly GCA_944384385.1). Classification (GTDB taxonomy): domain Bacteria; phylum Bacillota; class Clostridia; order Christensenellales; family UBA1242; genus UBA5893. The sequence goes on from CALWTG010000026.1 coordinate 8,624, forward strand.
TTTATGGCGACTATCTTTTCAAGTTGTTCCCATGCTGGTTACTTTCACCAGAAAATGTTTCAACAATTTTGCCACTAAAAAAAGATATGTTTGATATCGTTTTGTTTGATGAAGCAAGTCAAGTGTTTATTGAAAACACCATACCAACAATATATCGTGGCAAAACAATAGTTGTTGCAGGTGACGCAAAGCAATTAAGACCAACAACGACATTTATGAAAAGGTACATGGGCAGTACTGTTGACGATGATGTCGACTATTCTGTTCAGGCGGCACTTGAAGTTGAAAGTCTTTTGGACCTTGCCGTATCAAGATTTTCAAGCACAAACATTACATATCACTATCGTAGTCAAAACGAAGAGCTTATTGACTTTTCAAACAAAGCATTTTATAACAGCACACTTCAAATTGCTCCAAACATTTCTAAAAATATCAGACACAAACCAATTGAGCGTATTTTGGTTGAAGGTACATGGCGTGATAGAAAAAATGTTGTGGAGGCACAAAAAGTTGTTGACCTTGTTAAAAACATATTAAAGACAAGAAAGAACGGCGAAACAATAGGAATAATAACATTCAATGTTGAGCAGGAAAGTGTGATTGAAGATCTTATTGATAAACAGTGCTACATAGACGAAGAATTTAGAAGTTTGTATTTAAAAGAAACTTCAAGAATTGAAAATGGCGAAGATGTGAGTTTGTTTATAAAAAACCTTGAAAATGTACAAGGTGATGAGCGTGACATAATCATATTCTCAATAGCATATGCAAAAAATGAGTTCGGAAAAGTCAACGCAATATTTGGTTCACTTTCAGCAGAGGGTGGAGAAAACAGACTAAACGTTGCAATCACCCGTGCAAAAAAGAAGATATATGTTGTGACAAGTATTGAGCCTGAGGAGCTTAAAGTAGACAACAGTAAGTTCATGGGGCCAAAGCTATTAAGAAGTTATTTGGCATATGTTCGTGCAGTGTCAAGTGGAAGCGGTGACGAAGTTAAAGTCATTTTGGACAGTGTCGGCGGTGGATCACATATTGAAAATAAAAAACCACTCGGACTTTTGCCAATGGAAAATCAGATTGCAGAAAAATTGAATAAACTTGGCTATAAGACAGAAATAGATATTGGAAACTCAAACAGTAAAATATCAGTTGCAGTCTATGACCGCAAAAAAGATAGATATATTCTTGGAATTGAAACCGACCAATCTGCAATTGCGTCATCAAAATCAACGCTTGAACGAGATGTCTTTAAAAATCAATTCTTGACACAAAAAGGTTGGAATATGCTACGAGTATGGTCAAGAGATTGGTGGCATAACGCTCATCAAGTAATGGCAGCAATAACAAAAACACTTGAAAAATTGCAAAAATAACAATAATTTTCAATATTTATTGTTGAAAAATAAATATTAAAAAAAATAATTTAAAATAATAAAAAATAAATATTATTTCGACAAAATAAAAATTATTAAAAATTGGTATTGACAAAAAAATATAAATATTTTATTATTTTAATGTCGATTGAAATAGATTTAATTTTAACAAAAGGAGAGCCATTCAAAAATGGAGAAAAAACTAACAATCAAAACAAATACAAACATCAAAAGCCATACGAATGGTTATTCTTTTGAGATTTAATTTTGCATAAATAATAATCTTAAAAAATGCCTTCGTATGCAAAATTTATACGGAGGTTTTTTTATGAGAAAAAATATAATTGAAAAGAAAAATAATATTAGTATTTGGAAATATTTAAAAAATTATAAATTTGGTATTTCCATGTATTTAATTGTTTACGCTTTAGCAGCAACTGCGAATATTTTTATTACAATTTTTTTTGCAAAATCTGTTGAACAAATAACATTCAAGTTGTACCAAAAAGGGATAGTGACTCTTTTAATTGCAATTGGAATTTATGTTGTCCGTCGAATTTCATGGTATACGTCAGGATTAATTTATAACAAATACGCATATCAAATTATGTCAGATCTTAACATTGACTTATCAAAGCGTGCTTTTAAACTGACTTCAAAAACATATTCCGACAATGACACAGGCACTTTTGTTCAAAGAATTGTTAATGATCCAGAAAGAATAGTGTCCACGCTTTCAGATGTCGTTGACCTCTTGTCCAACACTATTTCATCGTTTATTATGGTTGTGTATATTTCGTTTCTTAACGTTTATATTGGTTTGGCTTTATTGACTATTATTCTTTTCTGTTTTGTTATTGAGTATTTTCGAAGCAAGGCACTTAGGAAAAATCAACGAGTTGCAAGGAAAAAGGGAGATAAAATAAATTCACTAACTACAGAGATAGTTCGAAGTGAAAAAGATATAAAAGCACTTGGTCTTGAAAATTCATTAAGTAAGGTGTCAAGTCAATACTATATTGATTACAAAAAAGCCAACGCAAAAAGAGATGTTGTGAATATGAATTTCTATTCCACGCGAAATCTCATTATAGAAGTTTTTGGTGGACTACTACTTGTTCTGGGTATATATTTTATTGATATTGGAACAATTACACTTGCGACATATATGATTGTATATTCAAATAACGGAAATTTATATTCGCTTATTTGGGGTTTTGGTGAAATATTTACGACTATTGTTGAAATCAAAGTTTGCTCGGAACGAATGTTTTCTATTTTTGATGACGAAATATTTGAGTGCGAAAAGTTCGGAAAAGTCAGTGCTTCAAAATTAAAAGGTGAAATTGAATTTAGAAATGTTGGATATTCATATGTTGAATATGACAATCCATATGACGATGAAGACAACTTAAAGCGAAAGAAAAAAGACAGGGCAAAGTTAAAGAAAAAAGTTGTTTCGGTGAACAAGAGTATTGACAATCTATCATTTAAAATAAAGCCTAATACAACTGTGGCTTTTGTCGGCAAGTCAGGTTCAGGCAAGTCCACAATTTTAAACTTAATGAGTAAAATGTATGTTGTTGATGAGGGAGAAGTTCTCATTGACGGAATAAATATCAACGACCTTGATAAACAGTCGCTAAGGAGTAACATTTCACTTGTAAATCAATTCCCATACATATTCGATATGACAATAAAAGAAAACTTGCTTCTTGCCAAAAACAATGCAACTGACGAAGAAATTTATCAAGCATTAGACAAAGCGTCGCTAAAAGAGTTTATCGACTCGCTTCCTAACAAAATTGACACAAAGGTTGGCGAGAGTGGAATAAAACTTTCAGGCGGACAAAAACAGCGTTTAGCAATTGCAAGGGCATTACTTAGAAATTCCAGCATAATCATTTTTGATGAAAGCACAAGCTCGCTTGACAACATAGCTCAAAACGACATAAAAAAGAGCATTGATGGACTGAAAGGAAAGAGCACAGTTGTGATTGTTGCGCACAGGCTTTCAACAATAAAAGATGCCGACAAAATTTTCTTCTTGGACGAAGGCAAGATTATCGACACTGGCACATTTGACGAACTTTTTAGCAATAACGAAAAGTTTAGGACAATGTTTTTGGCAGAGAATATTTAACTACAAAAAAAGATAAAGTAAACACACTATCTCGGCGTGTAGACAAACAATCAGACTGCCGAAAAACAAGTGAGGCGAGGCTCGCAAAATGCCCAAAAGCAGGAGTTTAGTTACCTAAATGACTGTTTTTGGGCGTTTTGCAGTAAACAAAGCAAGAAAAATTTTGCAAAATTTT